>JAQUEG010000162.1 GCA_028685275.1 Bacilli bacterium | reverse complement strand
TAAAATAATCCATTATTACACTTCCTTATCATTTTTAAAAAATTCATTTAATACATTAATCGTTTGTTTAATTCGTTCGAGATATGCATAATGACCACAACCTTCATAAACAACTAAACCACAATTATCAATTGCTGTTTCTAAATACTTAGCTTCCGTAACTAATACTTCATTATCTTCAGAACCCCAAATTAATAAAGTTGGACATTTTATTTGACTTAAATAATTTGTTAAATCAGTATTAATAACATTTACTAAGATTCGTCTCATTTCTGGTGTGGCATTACGATAATCACGTGATCCAATTTTTGATTTAAAATAATCTTCATAATTTTTTAAAATTGGTACTTTTTTTAACATTTTATATATTTTAACTTTATAAGATATTTTTTTATTATTTTGTGGACGAAAGGGAGCCCCAAAAAGGACTAATTTATAAGTTGGTTGCTCTGCAGCATACATAATTGCAATGCGACCTCCAAAAGAATGACCAATCATAATTGGTTTTTTTATTTTTAGTTTTTTTAACAATTCTACTACAACTTCATAATAATCAGTCATAATCCATCCCGTTGGTGGTTCTGGGCTTTTGCCAAAACCAGGTAAATCTATTAAGGTAATTCGAAAATCTTTTTTTAAATGCTCCCCAATCGGATCCATCATTTCTATATTTTGATTCCAACCATGTAATAAAACAATATCCTTACCTGTTTCTAAACCATACTGAAGATAATGAATTTCAGTATCTTTTATTTTCATGCTATCACCCAATCTATTATATGACTTACACATATTGAGGTTCATAACTAAAACAATTATATAATAAATAATCCTTTTAAAATACTAATATGTAAATTAATTTTACATATTTTCTTTATTTTTTAATATATTTATACTAAAAATATATATTATTATTATAAGAAAGGAAATAATTATGAATTTAAAAAGGTTAACAATATTAGGTATTGCTTTTATTTTTGGTTTTAGTTTCATTACTCATAATTTATATGAATGGTTCCCTAATGCCGTTACTGCTATCTTTTTTCCTGTTAATGAAAGTGTTTGGGAACATCAAAAAATGATTTACACAACCACTATTATTTGGGGCTTAATAAATCACTTCCTTATTAATAAATATAATATAAAAATAAAAAATAAAATAAGCGCTATATATATAGGTGCAATAGCAAATGTTATTATTTTTTTGTTAGTATATACACCTATATATTTAATATGGGGACATAACTTAATATTAACTTTACTTATTTATCTTATAACTATTATTATAGCTCAAATAATAGCTTATATAATTTTTAATTTTAAACAAAATTTAAAAACCTTAAACTACTATTCATTAGTATTAATTCCCCTTACTTTTCTTATTTTTTGGTTATTAACTTATTACCCAATTGAATTAGAATATCCATTTTATGATACCCATAATGATAAACATGGTATTTATAGTTATTATTAATTATCTTACTTTGACTTTTTCTTTAACTTCATGCTTGATTAAATTTTGATCTAAAATTTCATCATTTGGATATACTTTTGAAATAGTACCAGACAAAGGATGTATAACCCCACAAACTAAATATTCATCATCATTACAAAAATCTTCTATTACATTACCTGTTTTATCTTTTTTTCGCATTTGTTTATACGGAATAACATCACCAAAATAATAATTGCCACTTAAATGATTGCGGATCTTAAATTTTTTATGAATTATTTTAATTGTTTTTATGGCAAAAAAATTAAATTTAACACATTCATCAAGATTAATTGCTTCTTGTTTCATAACTAAACGAAATAATGATGGATCAGTACCACTTACTGCTACTACTTTCACTTCCTCATTAATACCATTATTTAAATAAATTCCCATATAATTATTTGTATTAATTATTAAAGCTGGAGGAAAATTTTTAATTACTTTAACATATAATCTCCTTCTTATTTTTTTTAAAATGTAAGTTTTTACATTTTTTTAGTTTTATTTATTGGTTCTTCATTATATTCAGTATTATTATTCTTCTTTGCTCGCTTAATTAATTCTTTATCAAAATTAATTGCATTTTGTCTTAGAGCATACTTTTACCAGTTACTTTTTGATCTCTATTATATGGAAAGTAATTTATAAATGGCTCAAGTTCAACAATATATGGATAATTCATTGTCATCGCACAAGCACCATTTTTATGTTGAACAGCTTCAGTTTCCATTTTAACTCCTGTTGCAATTTCTTCATATAATTCCCTTCCTTTATTAATTATGCTTCTTACTCGTTCAAAAATATACTTTAATTCAGTTGTAGATACCATTAAATCAAAATCATCATTAATTACAATCATAATTTTCCCAACATATAAATCATTTGCATTATACTCTTTTTTCATACAAAACTCCCTTCATTTGATTCAATATTATAACAAAAAAATTATTTGATTTCAATCTTTTCTTTATTAGTAGTTAATTCTATATAATTTTGGCTGAAAACAAAACTTATTTCTAACTTTTTTTACTACAT
>JAQUEG010000161.1 GCA_028685275.1 Bacilli bacterium | reverse complement strand
TATTAATATCAATTGCTATTCCTAGTATTTCGAAAGTAGTTAAGTACGGAAAAGATAAATCATATGATTTATTAGTTATGACTATTGAAGATAGTGCTAAATTACATGTATCACAAGATCGAAGGGCTGTTCAAGATGTAATTAAAGATATAGGAGTACATGAAATTACTTTGGCGGAATTAATTGAAGCAGGTAAATTAAAAGAAGGAATAATAGATCCAAGGACTAATGAAGAAATATCAACTACTAAAAAAGTATTAGTTATGTATAAAGAAGATATGTCTTTATTATATTGTTATGAAGATAATAATTGTCCGGAACCATACATTCCTAATTTTATAGCACCAGTAATAACTTTATTAGGAGATAATCCAGTTACTATATATCAAGGGGAAACATATGTTGATGCAGGCGCAACGGCATTAGATGATATAGATGGTGATATAACTGATAGTATAATAGTTAATAGTAATATTGATATACATACGCCAGGAGAATATACTGTAACTTATAATGTTAATGATGCTGTTGGTAATGAAGCGACAGAATTAATTAGGACAGTAGTTATATTACAAAGGTATTTAGGTGAATTCGATTTACTTAAAAAAGTAAACAAACCAAAATTAGCACAAGGTATGATTCCTATCAAATGGGATGAAACATCTTTAATTGAAACAATTGAAAATGACCCGGATTGGTATGAATATGGTGATACACCAGCAACAAGAAAATGGGCAAATGCAGTTAGTAAGGATACTAGTGGTAATATTACAGCCTATTGGGTATGGATACCAAGATATGCATATCAAATAGCAAGTGGATATAATCTATTTATAGCTGGAACAATAAACATTAAGTTTTTAAAAAATAATACTGATGAAACTAATGATGATAATACTGTTGATACGATTCCAACTTATAGTGGTAGTAGTCAAACTAATTTTATTAGACATCCAGCTTTTACTTTCGATAATACTGAATTAACAGGTATTTGGGTTGCTAAGTTTGAAATAAGCGGAAGTACAGAAGCACTCAAGATATTACCAGGAGTAGTAGCTTTGCACGATGTACAAATAGGTAATATGTTCATAGCATCACGTAACATGGAAAAAAGTAATTTATATGGATGGGATTTAGTTGATGGTACATTACAATCTAATGGGATTTTTTCTATTGATAATAACAATGTAGATACCCATATGATGAAGAATATAGAATGGGGAGCAGTAGCATATCTATCACAATCTATTTATGGAAAAAACGCTGAAATATGGAACAATTCAAATACTTCATATTTAACTGGATGTGCTGGTAGCGGAGTTGATGCAAAAATTGAAACAATATGTTATGAATTTAATACCCCAGAAGGTACCAACGCAAGTACTACTGGAACTGTATATGGTATATATGATATAAGCGGTGGTTCAAATGAATTAGTTGCTGCTTATTATGGAAGTGGTAATAGTAATGGAACTTCAATATTAAATGCCCATAATAAATATAAAAATGTATATACTGATTATAATAACAATATAAAGGGTGATGCTGTATTTGAAACAAGCACTACTTTTACCGAAACATGGTCATGGTATGGTGATTATTCATGGTTACCTATTTCTACTGCTCCATGGTTTAATCGCGGTGGTGCTCAAAACGCTGGTAGCACTGCAGGCGCATTTAACTTTAATCGCCACAATGGCATTGCAAGTAACGACGATGGATGGCGCGTAGTATTATTAGTTGGTGTATAATTATAAATTTAATACCTTGTTCACCTTTATATAATTATAAATGGTAACGATTAATATATTAACAATAGTAGCAATTATTAATGAATATAAACCGATTTTTAAAAATGAAAAACTAAATAGAATTATTATTTTAATAATCATACTAATCAAAGTACTCATCATTGCTTCATTAGCGTGATTAGTAGCTTGTAAAGTAATGGTTAATGGTACTTGAATATAATATAAAAGAAAGAACGGAGCGAGAAGGAGTAAATAATTTGCTCCTTCTTTGGTATGATAAATTAATTGTAAAAAGAATTCTGGTTTTAACATTATTAAACTATTACTAATAATACCAATTAATAATGATATCCCAATGGCTTGTTTTAATTTATGTTTAATATATTTAATATTATTTTTAGAGTATGCTTTACTTATTACTGGTAATAAAGCTGATCCAATTGTTTGAACAAAAAAAGAAGGAATAAATAATAACGGAAAAACATAACCATTGATAATGCCGTATTCTTTAACAAAAAACAAATTAGAATAACCAATTTTAATTAATACATAACCTAATAAAATTGGTTCAATAAAACTACCAATGGAACCAATAATTCTAGAACCCATAGTTGGTAATCCAATATTTAAACTATTTTTAATAATTTCTTTATCTGGTCTTAATTCTTCTTTTTTAATATTTGTTTTTTTTGGTATGAAGAAAATTAAAATAATAATCGATGTTAATTCACTTAGTATATTAATTAATACTAATCCTGTAACCGTTACTGCTAAACCTTTTGGTAATAAAAA
>JAQUEG010000160.1 GCA_028685275.1 Bacilli bacterium | reverse complement strand
CGCAGGCGGGCCGTTGGGGTTGGGCCGAGATGGTTCGACTACGCTCACCATGACCGGAAGTGGGGAAGAGGATTTCCCGTAAAAGTCGATGTTCTCTGACCGCGGAGGCCGAAAAGTTGGCGCTGCCATCTTTGCTATATTATCCAACTGTCAGAAAGCGGGTTATGGAGATGGCCAGTCGCGTCGGTCATCCCGAGCGTGTCGAGGGATCTCGGCGGCGTCCCGCAGGCGGGCTGTTGGGGTTGGGCCGAGATGGTTCGACCCCGCTCACCATGACCGAAAGGAGACGGAAACAACCCAACCACGGATGGACACGACCACGACGAACAACAAACGACCAACGATCACCCCCCCAACTGGCGGGGCTTGCCAGGCGGGGGGGAGATGTGCCAAGCTAAATGTCCTAACGGGAGAGTGTGCATGCGGTCATGGATGATTGGATTGGCGACCTGGATGGTGGTGGCGGGCGGGGTACACGCCGAGACGGTGCGCGAGCGGATATTGGCAACGTATGACGCCGTGCAAACCTTGAGCTGCGACATCCGGCGCGACATGCCGTTGCCCGATGGGAAGGTCTTGCGCATGCTGAGCCGGGTGCACTATCAGCGTCCCGATAAGCTGCATGTCGAGAACTTCAGCCCGATCAAACGCCGAACGGTATCGGACGGCACGGTGTTTCGGCAGTATGCGGAGGGCGCGCCCAAGGGGTTCTCCCGCCCCGTGGCGGAGTTGAACGACGAAATGCGGCGGAACTTGCGCATGGTGCCCGGATCGGCGGCGAACATGCTGGAGGTCCTGGAGGGGGTGGCCGAGGTGCCGCTGGACCCGACCGAGGAATTTCCGGTGCGTGTCGGCTACGATAATGGCAAGTCGTTTGCGGTGCTGAGCCTGGATGGCGAGGGGCGGCTGGCGCGCTTTGAGATTTTTAGCTCCCCGGCCCTGACCGACCTGCACACGCGCACCGATTTTTCTGCCTTTCAGGAAGTGGTGCCGGGGACTTGGATTGCCGGTCTTCAGCAGTCCCGCGTGACATTGCAGGGCATCGAGCGCACCGAAACGACCCGGGTGGACAATTTGCAGGCGAATGGGGACATACCCGTGGCGCTGTTTGATGGGGCCGCTTTTTTCGCCGGAGTCGAGTTTGTTGACGCTTTTGAAAAAATCGGGAATCTGAATCAAAGTAATTGACTATAGCCCAAACCGGGATAAATTGTCTGGCACAAGAATAGAACTAAACAAACCCCCAAAGGAAACTGCATGAAGAAAATGGTTGCATGCTTGATGATAGTGATGTTGGTGCTACTGGCTGTGGCGCCAGCGGCCTCGGCGGTTGGTGCTGGCCGTGGCGGCTTCATGGGCTTCATTGCTGGCTGCTGCTTCGGCGTCCGCGCCGGGTCGGCCTACAATGACGGCAAAGAAATCCATTGGCGGGAATGGTGCTTGCTGATTCCCTACGTGAACATCGTGTTTGCGATTTGGAACGGCATTGATGGCGCGAACGGTACGACCAGCAGCGATTTGGCCGCGAAGTACGGTGCGATATATTATTAAACTGAAGACACACAAAAACACACAAAAAACACACAAGGAAAACGCAATGAAAATTATCGCAAGTCTGTTGGTGGTGATGCTGGTGATGTTCTCTCTGGCCCCGGCGGCGGTCGCTGCCGGAGATGGCCCGGGCGGCTTCATGGGCTTTCTCACGGGCTGCTGCTTCGGCATCCGCTCCGGCGCGGCCTTTAATGATGGCAAGGCCCTGCACTGGCGCGAATGGGGGATGATTATCCCGTTTGCGGGCATCGTCGTGGCGATCATGAACGGCCTGGACGGCATGAACGGCATGACTACCTCGGACATGGCGGCCCAGTACGGCGCGAACTTCTACTAAGATGTTCGGCACGCGGATATTTTCCGCGCGACAGATTCCGGGCCTGGTGCCCGGAATCTTTTTTTTAGCGCTGGGGCTGGCGGCTACTGCCGCCAGACCGGGGGTGGCGCTGGAACTGGGCCGCGAACTGCTAGCGGAAGGCCAGTGGGCCGCGGCGCGGGCCGAAGGCCTGCGGGCACAAACGGAAGCCACGGAGTCGGCGGACGCCGCCTCGGCACGCTTGCTGGCGTCGGTGGCCGCGCTGCGGATGGGCCAGAATAACGCCGAGGTGAAAGCCGAGCTGGGGGCCGTGTGGCAGGATGAGGGGGCGCCGCTCGCGACCCGTTGCGCTGCTGCGTATGAATTGGGTGGTGCGGTGGCGGAGCGCGACCGCGCAGAAGCCTTTCTCCACTGGAAATTCGCTTTTCTGAATGCGACGAATTCCCCGCTATTTTGGCGCTCGGGTTGTTCGCTGTATTTTCTTCTGCAGGACGACTCGGCACTGCGCCGCGCTGAGCCGTCCCTGTGGCGGGCGCTGCTGAGTTGCCGCGATGTCTGGCCGCTCCCGATCTGGCGCGAGTGCCGACCTCGTCGGCAGAGCGGGCCAAGGCTGGCGTCTCATCCGGGGCAATGGATTGTGTCCTTCTACCGTGCGCAGATCGGCCCGGCCATTGGGGCGCG
>JAQUEG010000159.1 GCA_028685275.1 Bacilli bacterium | reverse complement strand
TATTTTATTAACCCTAACTTCAAATTTATGCAGTAAATATACAACATCCCCAATTAAAAGTTGTAGCATTCGTACGCTTTTTATCTCAGGGCGTTATTAATTACAGATATATCGCAAATCTTTCAGCCAATTGTTTCAACATAGCCCAGCTATCACACAAATCCTATCGTGTGGTTTGATAGAGAGCCGAAAAGAATCTTTAGTGCAAGGGTTTTAAAAATCAATCACAAACCGGTTAAACTTTGAAGTGATGCAGAGGGACACGTGATACAATAGTGCGGAAGCGTTGCTCTTTCTTGTTAAACCGAAAATAAAGTTTGGATAAGATGCAAACCTTAATATTTTCATTTTTCCCTACCATTAATCACACAAAATGTTAGGCAACGTAATTCTTAATTATAGTACTCTATTTCTCTTTCTGTTATATAATGAAGTCCAGTCTTCTTAATCCAGTTCCCTTTATAGTCATATTCATATTTATAAAGTCTTTGCCATTCCAAATTACCATCAGAATTGAATTGATTCTCTTCAATCTTGTTACCATTAGTGTCATATTTATATAAGTTTTTTGAATCAAAACCTTCAGAATTATAATAATAATATTCAATAATATTACCATTCTCATTATAGATAAATTTTCGACTAGGACTTTCATCAGAATTGAACACACTCTCTTCAATCATTTTTCCGTTATTACTATATTTATACAAGGTTTTCATATGAAATCTATCAACAGATCTTCTGAAATATTGCTCTTCAATCATCTTTCCATTATCGTCATATATATACAACCTTTCTCTATAAAGTACTTGGTCATTATAGGCAGAATATTTTTCAATCATGTTGCCGTTATCGTCAAATTTATAAAGATATTTACTATCAGGGCTACCACCAGAGCTGAAATAATTTTCTTCAATCATGTTACCATTATTGTCATATTTAAAAATTCTATTACTAAGAATTCTTCCATCAGGATGGCACCAATTTTCTTCAATCATATTACTGTTATCATCATATTTATATAATTTTTTCGAATCAAGGCTACCATCAGATTTACAAATATCTTCTTCAATCATCTTACCCTCTTGGTCAAATATTAAATAATTAATTGAATTAGGCCACGGAGCTTCACCTTTTTCAATTTCCCCATGCCTATCTACAGCTTTAAAAATTGAGCTCTTAACAGATTTAACTTCACCTTTTAAATTGTTTTTTGTCCAATCGTTCTCTATTTTAATACTTTCATAAATAAAAAATGAGCCAATTAACACTGCAATCACAGCAACAATTAAACTCGCTTGAAAAATAGTCCTTCTCTTTTTCTTCTCTTTTGCTTTTCGCAGCACATCTTCTGATTCTTTCTGTGCCTCTTTATATTTATCCTCCTTAGAATTTAGTGCCACTGCTTTTTGAAATGAATTTAATGAGCTACTTATCAAGTTGAACTCTTTTTGTTTCATCCCAATTGAGAACCATAACTCCGCAATTACAGAGTTGTTTTTATCTGAATCTGGTAATTTATTCAAATAGAGACTAATTAAGGTATCAATCTCATTTTTAGCTGAAGGAGCTGCTGAAATCTCTTTTAACTTACCACCTATTATATAATTAACAACAGATACTGCTATTTCTTTATCAGCAGGAATATTGGTTTCTTTAATAAAACGAGTGTCTAACTTTGGATACACATTTTCTATTTCAGTTAACATCGAATTATCCCTACACAAACTATATGTTAAATAGAGTAATCCTCTATGATAATGAATGTTTTCACTCTCAAAATCCACGTTTTTCAAAGTGGGCTTAAGCAGTTCAATTGCACTTGTATACTCACCACTCAATGCATCGGCAATACCTGCATATATTATTGTGGTTTTATCTCTGACACCTTCATGGTATAAAGTTTTGGCAATATCTGCAGCCGCTAAGAGTTCACCCATTTCAATAAAAACCTTCATTTTATCTTGTCTGGCAGCTATATCCGAAGGTTGTTTTTCCAGAATATCATCTATATAAACAATTGCCTTGTCCCAATTTTCAAGATTTATAGCAATCTCGACCAGTTTTTTAATGTGAGATATTTCATTTGGTTCCAATGATAAAAGCTGCTTCCCAACAGATTCCGCTTTATTGTATTCACCAAGCTTAAAATAGGCATCATAGAGACTTTTTTTTGCCGAAATGTTGTTTTCGCTTATCGCCAAAATTTTAAGGGAGGCTTCTATAGATTCTTTGAATAACTCGATGTTTAAAAGAAAAGAGGCATACTCTTGAAGCAATTCGATATTTAAAGGATCTGATTTCAGTCGCTCTTCCAGAACCTCCTTTTTTGCAGAATCTGCTGTTTCAAGAGAAGCCATATTATTTAAAGGACTACCACAACTCCGACAAAATTTTTTATCGTCAGAATACTCTATATTACATTTTTTGCAAATTTTCATCTTTTTCATCTTAAATTTTACTATTCAATTCGCTGTGAGCAATTTGTGCAAAATTCAGCTCCAAACTCATTCTTATGCCCGCAAATTGGGCAAAACTCTTCACGAACCGGTTTCTTTTCCACGAAAGTTGTTTCTGTACTGG
>JAQUEG010000158.1 GCA_028685275.1 Bacilli bacterium | reverse complement strand
TGGATCAGGTAATAAAATAACTGTTTTATCACCTAATTTATTGTTCACATCTATTACATATGTTTTAAGGCAAGTCGAACTAATATCAGTACACTTTTGGTTATCAATTACATCAAATAAAATTGTATTACCTAAATTATAATTAATGTCACTAGTTGTATCAGTTTCTAAATATTGTTCGGCCGTTAAACTAATTACAATTTGAATAGCTGGTTTAATTTGATAATTTTCATCCAAACTTTTTTTAGTTTCTTCCTCTTGTTGAAACTTATAAGCTTCCGTTCCCCAAAAACTATCTAAAGTATCATCATCAGAATCTAAAGGCCATGAAATAGATACATTAAAAAAACTTTCATCACCTTTCGCTAAAATATAATTTTTATTTAAATTAATATTAATATGAAATGGATATTCATGTGCTAATACATCTTCTACGTATTCAGAGTTAGTTTCTTCATCAACAATATAATTATCTTCCTCTTTTCCTAGAAGACGCGCAGAAATTATTTTATAATTAACTTGGGCATTTGAATCACCTAAATTTTTAATGTTAACTGTTTCTTGAATAATGTCCATTCCCGGATATATTTCTGATAACGAAATTACAATATCATTAGAAATGGTTTCACCATCCTTTTCTAATTGAATATACCATGCTTTAATATCAACTTCCGTAGCAACATTAGATAATCCACTATAAGCAAACCACGCTAAAGTTACTGATATAAATGAAACTACTACAAAAAGGATACTCATTAAATTTAATCGCCAATATGTCTTATACCTATGTTTCATTTATATCACCTCACATTACATACCTCTTTCTTTTATGTTTTTTCATTTGTTTTTTCTCTTCGTTTTTCTTCTTTTTCTAATAAAGTCATAATTATTTCGGAACCAATAATATAAATTAATGGAATTATAATAAATAAATAAAAACCAATACTAGTACTAATAATACGATAAATAAGAGAAAGGACAAAAGATTTATAAATAACCACACCATATAATTGGTCTTCACCAACAATTGGATCTTCTACTAAATTAGCTAACCCCTTAGCATGAAACAAATATTTACCAGTTTCATCGGTTTCGATTCTTATTACTTGGTGGGTAATAACCTTATCTCTAAAATTACCGGCTTTTCCTAAATAACTAATCGTATCCCCTACTTTAATTTTAGAAGGTACTACTTCTTTTGAAATTAATACATCACCAATATCATACTTTGGTTTCATACTTCCTGAAACTACTATAAACATACGATAATTAAAAAATGATACCCGATTATTACTTACTCGTTGTAAACATACTACAATTATAAAACCAATAAGTAATATAACAACAATACTTTTAATAATACCCTTAATAATTTTAAATGTTTTATTATCTCTTAATTCTTTTATTTTTTTCATCATATTACTACATATACTCCTTTATTTTTTCTAAATATTCATCCATCGCATTTTTAAATTTCTTTTTCACATCATTAGTACCAACTAATCTTTTATTCTTTTCATTTTGAATATCAATTGATATCATATCAAGTAATTCTTTTTCTGATATATCAATACCCATATTAAATAATAACGATACCGTTCTTTGGACTTGTTGTTTAAGCATTAAAATCGCATATTTAGATAATTTATCTTTTTGTTCTTTTTTGGTTCCAGATATAGAATCTAAAACTAAATAATTTATAAAAAAAGTGTTATCTAAAATTCCTTTTATATTATCATCACCAGTTGTTTCCAAACTATCTTTTGAAGTTTGATTTTCATTTAAATCATAAGCTTGTAAAAATTCCCATAATTGCATTGCCATTTGAAAATTAGGATTTTTTAAAATCATATTGGTTTTTCTAATTGGTGGAAATACAAAGGGAACATGTGCTTTTTCTAATGATTCAATAAATTCACTACGCCGCCAACTAATAATATAATCATTAATTTTTTTTATTCTGGCTTTGATTGATTCAATTTCTTTTTGAAATTCATCACTACTTTTACCCTTGGGTATTTCAAATGAACTAATTTTTAACTCGATATTCACTTTTTCAATTCCTGTATTAGAAGAAGCAGCGTATTCTAAAATTTTGTTTTTTTTCGATTCAAGTGCTTCTAATAATGACTCTTTATTAACTAAAAACCGGTATAAATTAGTTACCAAGGTATAAATAAAACGATTTTCATAAGTATTAAAAGTTTCTTCGCGTCTTTCAATTAATATTTTAGATGGTTTTACTTCATTAGTTATTGGATCAATTTTTTCAATAAAATGGGTATGTTTAGCTAAATCTTTAACACTAGCAACACTAATTCTTTTAGCCTTTTCAATTTTTACTATATCTTCTTCATTAATAAGGGCTAATTTAGGATTTCTTATAATATTATCAATATAAGGACAAATCCTTTCAATTACATCTACCCACTCAAAAGACATCGAATCACTAGTTAACTCTGATTGAAAATACATATCAGAATTAACTTTTTGAACAAACGTCTCACTTTTTTCAGTTAATTCTTTATCATTAGCATTAATATTTTTTTTATTGGCCATATATTCACCACTTCCTATACGGTCTTCTTAA
>JAQUEG010000157.1 GCA_028685275.1 Bacilli bacterium | reverse complement strand
AATCCTGCTAATACTAACCCTCTTAACACTTTTTTATTAATAACCACTTCTTCTAAAAGAAAATTATCATCATGACGATATTTAGGTACTTTAGTAATAATAAATTTTTCTGTTATATATGTAATAAAAAACGCCAAAATAATAGTAGTAGTAATAGTAAAGAAAATATTACTATATAAACTAAGATTATAGTTATCAACTACTAAAGCACTTGCTAATCTAGTATAAGGGGTTAAACTATAATCAAGATTTGTAGCAACAAAATTAATTCCATAACCAGCAGCAATACTTACAAAAGAAACAATTATACCGATAATTGGATTTCGATTATTAACTAAAAAGAAAATAGCTGATAATGGGATTAAAATAACATATCCCATATCACCAACAAAATTACTTATTATTCCAATAATAACCACTAAAAAAGTTAACCAAAATTTAGTTAGTTTTTTACCAATAAATTGAAAAATAACTGTTAATAAACCAGAATAATAAGCCATTCCAATTCCAATTAAAGAAATAATAATTAATCCTAAAGGTGTGAAAGTAATAAAATTAGTAATAGCATTACCAAAAATATAACGAATGCCATCAACACTCAGTAGGTTTTCAACAGCTACTACTGTTCCTTCTAGTTTTCCAATAATAGGATTAATCCGTCCATATGTTGCTTGCCAATTTAATAAAGAACCAAGCCAACTAACAATAATTGTTAAAAATATTAACAACATAAAAAACAAGACATTGTTGTGGAAAAACTTTTGTTTTTCTTTTTTTATTTCCTCCATCTTATTCCTCCAAAATTTTCTTTAATTTACGATTAAACTCAAGCCGCGGCATCATAACTGAACGTCCACAATTTAAGCATTTAATTTTTATATCAACACCGATTCTAGTTATTTCCCACTTATTACTTTTACAAGGATGTTCTTTTTTCATCATCACTATTGTTCCTAATTTGTATTTTTTTTTCATTATTTTCACCTGCTTAAACATACTATTTTTCAATATCTATATTTAATATTTCTAAAATACGATTCAAATCAGCATTAGAGGTAAAACTAATTTGCATTTTATTTTGTCTGATTTTAACATTAGTTCCTAATAATTCTTTTATTTTTCCTTCTAAATGATAATATTCATTTGGTTGTTGTTGGCGCTGTTTTGTTTCCTCTTTATTTGTTGTTTTTGTTGTTAATTTTTCTAATTGACGAACACTCAAATCTTCATTAACCGTTTTTTTAGCTAATGTTTCAATTTGTTTAATATCATTTAATTTACTTAAAATCCGAGCATGCCCCATTGATAATTTATTATGAAGTACTAAATCTTGAATCGAATCAGGTAATTTAAGTAAACCTACCATATTAGTGATATGACTACGACTTTTTCCTAATTTTTTACCTAATTCTTCTTGGGTAATTTGTAAAGAATTAATAATAGCTTTATAAGCTTCCGCTTCTTCGATCGCATTTAAATTTTCTCTTTGTAAGTTTTCTAATAGGGCAATTTGCATCATTTCTTCATCAGTAAAATCTCTAACAATCGCGGGAATTGTTTCCATATCTAATTTACGACAGGCTTTTACTCTTCTTTCACCAGCAATAATTTCATATCCCTTAATACTTTTTTTAACAATAATTGGTTGAAAAACGCCATTTTCTTTGATTGATTCAGCCAGTTCGTTTAATGCTTTTTCATCAAATACTTTTCGCGGTTGATAAGGATTATTACGCAAATCATCTAAACGAACATTAATAATTTCATCTTTAGTAGAACTTTCTATAATATCGTTTTCGATTTGATCAAAATTAAGATTTTCCGCATTAAATAACTGCTCTAATCCTTTACCTAACGCTCTTCTTTTATTTTCCATTTCTTGTGATCACTTCCTTAGCTAAATTTAAATAAGCTTGATTTCCCTTACTCTTATAATCATAAGCAATAATTGGTTTTCCGTGCGATGGTGCTTCTGATAAACGAATAAGGCGCGGAATAATTGTATCATAAACTTTTTCTTTAAAGTAACTTCTAATGTCTTCAACTACTTCTAATCCTAAATTAGTTCTTGAATCTAACATTGTTAATAAAACCCCTTCAATATCAAGTTCCGGATTCAACTTTTTTTGAGCCAACATAATAGTATTTAACAATTGCATTATTCCTTCTAAAGCAAAAAATTCACATTGAACAGGAATAATTACTGAGTCTGATGCTGTTAAAGCATTTGTAGTTAAAATACCTAAGGATGGTGGACAATCAATAATTAAATAATCAAAATTATTTTTTATTTCATTTACTTTTCGTTTTAATTGGTTAGTTCGATTAAAGTGGTTATCTTGTTTGCCTTTTTCTAATAACTCTAAATCAACGCCTGCTAAATTAATAGTAGCGGGAATTAAATATAAATTACGAAAAGCAGTTTTAACAACCACATCTTTAATATCGGCTTCATCAATTAAAACATCATAAATACTTTTATTAATTATTCCTTTATCAATCCCAACACCTGTTGTACTATTTCCTTGTGGATCTAAATCAATTAATAATACCAGTTTCCCTAAAGCACCTAAGGAAGCCGCTAAATTAATACTAGT
>JAQUEG010000011.1 GCA_028685275.1 Bacilli bacterium | reverse complement strand
GTAGGTTTTAACTCAAATAAAGTATTATATGTATATAAATATAAAGTATTATTATTGATGATAAAATTATATTTAATTGGTTTAGCAGTAGCGTTAGATGTACCTTCAATAATCATTGCTAAAGTAATTTTATCCAATGATGGAAATAATTCTTTAAAGGAATTGGTATCATTATTGATATATAATTTTAAATTATTAACAATTTCCCATTCCATTTTATTAAGTGATATTTTTAATTGATGTTCCATAAAATCAATTGGCCAATTTAAAAAGTTATTTTCATCATTACTGATTTCATTAGGCGTTTTATTAGTAGGAATTATTTTGGCAATTACATAATGCCCAAAATAATTTTTAATGGTATTAAAATTACTTTCTTCATATTCTTCTTCATTAATTACTTTTAATGATTCCTCTTCTTGGTTACCGCCTAGTTGTTCTTCTTCTTTTAAAAAATTATTTAATTCTTTTTCTGTACCACCATACATAATACCAATAACAACAGATGAACCAACGGCAATAAAAATAATTATGATGAGTGCCAGTGTTTTAATTGAAATAGTAAAATGATTTTTTTCTTTTAATATATGACCACAATTAATACAGTAATCAGGATTGTTAAAAATATTTTGACCACATTTAGGACATTTCATTATTATTTTCTCCTTTCTGTTTATTTATAAATTCCTCTTTAAAGGTTAAGAGGTTATTATTTTTTATTTGGGTTCTAATTTCTTCCATTAAATGAGTTAAAAATCTAATGTTATGAATTGATAAGAGACGTCCACCTAAAGTTTCATTTACATTTATTAAATGACGAATATAACTTTTAGTATAATTTTGACAAGTATAACAATCACAATCTGGTTCAATTGGATTTAAATCGTCTTTATATTTAGCATTTTTTAAATTAATTCTTCCATAATTAGTTAAAGCATTACCATGACGAGCTAGTCTAGTTGGTAATACACAATCAAACATATCAATTCCTCTTATTACTGCTTCAATGATATCAACGGGATCACCTACCCCCATTAAATAACGTGGTTTATCTTCTGGTAGATAAGGGACTGCATAATCAATCATTTTATATTTGGTAATATGATCTTCACCGACACTAACGCCACCAATGGAATAACCATCAAAATCTAATTTTACGGTTTCGATGGCACTGTATTTGCGTAAATCAGCGAATTCACCACCTTGTACAATCCCAAATATAGCTTGCTTGTCATTTTGATGAACTTCTTTTCCTCTTTGCGCCCATCGTAAAGTTCTTTCAACACTTTCTTTCATATATTCATAACTTACTGGATAAGGGGGACATTCATCAAAACTCATAATAATATCAGCATTTAATTTATTTTGAATGTTAATTGATTTTTCTGGTGATAAAAATAAAGTACTGCCATCAAGATGACTTTTAAATGATACTCCTTCTTCCATTATATCACGAATATTACTTAGGGAAAATACTTGAAAACCACCACTATCAGTTAAAATAGGACCATCATAATTCATAAATTGATGTAAGCCACCATGTTTATTAATAATGTCTTCCCCAGGTCTTAACCATAAATGATAAGTATTGGCTAAAATAATGCCACATTTACAATTTTTTAATTCTTCCGGTGTTAACATCTTTACTGTAGCTTGGGTTCCGACCGGCATAAAAATGGGTGTCTCATAAGAACCGTGTAAAGTATGTAAAATACCATAACGAGCATTACCATTTTTATCTTTATGAATTAATTCATATTTTAGTTTCATTAAACATCCCTCTTTTATTTATTTAATCATCATACAATCACCAAAAGAAAAAAAACGATATTTTTCTTTTATGGCTTCTTCATATGTTTTTAATATTAAATCTTTACTAGCAAAAGCACTAACTAACATTAATAAAGTTGATTTTGGTAAATGAAAATTAGTAATTAAGATATCAATTGCTTTAAATTGATAAGGTGGATAAATAAAAATATCAGTCCAACCTTGACTTGGTACAAAGGAATCATGTTTTTGACGAATTGTTTCTAAGGTTCTAGTCGTAGTAGTTCCCACACTAATAATTTTGTTACCATTAGTTTTAGCTTTATTTAAAATATTTGCTGTTTCCTCATTTAAAACATAATATTCAGAATGCATTTTATGTTTGGTAATTTCATCTTCTGTTACTGGTTTAAAAGTACCAAGACCAACATGAAGGGTTAAATAAGTGATTATAATTCCTTTATTTTTAATTTTATTAAGTAAATCATTAGTAAAATGAAGACCAGCAGTTGGTGCGGCGACACTACCTATATTTTTGGCATATACTGTTTGATAACGATTTTTATCATTTAATTTGTTATGAATATAAGGCGGTAGTGGCATTTCTCCTAATTCATTTAATAATTCTAAAAATATACCTTCATAAATAAATTCAAATATTCTTATACCTTCAGTTTTAATATCTATACATTTTGCTTTCAATTTATTATTACCAAATGAAATAATTGTTCCTTCTTTTATTTTTTTGGCGGGTTTTGTTAAACATTCCCAAATGTTTTCTTGCCTGTTTTTTAATAAAAAAACTTCTACTACAGCATTAGTTTCTTCTTTAATACCAATAAGTCTAGCTGGAATAACTTTAGTATCATTTAATACTAAGACATCGTCTTTATCTAAATATTCAATTATATTATTAAAATGTTTATGTTCTATTGAACCATTGTTTTTATCTAATATTAAAAGACGCGAATTATCGCGTTTTTTAATTGGTGTTTGTGCAATTAAATGTTTTGGTAATTCATAATTAAAAGTTTCTACTTTCATTTTCATCATTCCTAATTTTATTATACACTAAATAAAAACGAATTTAAAGAAAAAACTTTATTATAAAACTTGTTAATTAATCACAAGTAAATCCTTCTTGTTCTAAGTTGTTAATTAAATCATCAATTGAAGTTTCATTGATTTTGGTAATATCAATATTAGAAAATGAATCTAATTTTTTTGCTTTGTTAAAATCAATATCAACCAATATTTTTAATTGATCATCTTTTAACTTTGATTCGTATGTAAATCCTTCTTGTTCTGCCAAATCATTATAAATTTCATCAAACATTTCATAAAAAAATTGACTTCCTTCTTCATCAGTTTGCTTAAAATTAAAACTCATATCATAAGACATATTTTCAGGTTTATCATTTTTGTAGGTAAATTTTAAATTAGTAGTAATAGTTACTTCATCTTCTTCTTCTGTTAAATGACAAGAAACAATTTTTTTATTACTAGTACATCCACTAACTAAGAAAATTGTAAGTATTAATACTGTAAATAAAGTTATAATTTTCTTCATTATTTCCTCCTTTATATTTATTATTATATTAAACCAGTTTATCTTGATGTTCTATTTTTAAATGTTGATAAGCCTTTTCCGTAGCAATGCGCCCCCGACTTGTTCTTTTCATAAAACCAATTTGTAATAAATATGGTTCGTATACATCTTCAATGGTAGTTGCTTCTTCTCCGATTGAAGATGCAATTGCTTCTAAACCAACTGGCCCCCCATTAAATTTTCCAATAATTGTTGTTAACAATTCATGATCAGTTTCATCAAGGCCAAGAGCATCAACTTTTAATCTTTGTAATGCCATTTTAGTAATATCTAAATCAATATGACCATTACCCATTACTAAGGCAAAATCACTAACGCGTTTAAATAAACGATTAGCAATTCGTGGTGTTCCCCTACTTCGTTTTGCTAATTCAATCGCTGCTTCATTATCAATTGGTATTTGTAAAACCCGACTGGTTCTTTTTATAATATCAGTTAATTCTTTTTCATTATAATAATTTAGTTTTAAAACAATTCCAAAACGATTACGTAAAGGACTGGATAAATCCCCAGCTCTCGTTGTAGCACCTATCAAAGTAAAGGGTGGTAAATCAATTTTTAAATTACGACTATTACCATCACTACCAACAATAATATCTAATGAATAATCTTCCATTGCTGGATATAATATTTCTTCTATATAACGAGGCATACGGTGAATTTCATCAATAAATAAAACATCACCAGGTTCTAAAGAAGAAAGAATTGCTGCTAAATCGCCACTTTTTTCAATGGTGGGACCACTTGCTGTTTTAATATTACTTTCCATTTCATTAGCAATAATATGAGCGAGAGTTGTTTTTCCTAATCCAGGTGGACCATATAGTAAAACATGATCTAATGGTTCTTCTCGTATTTTAGTAGCTTCAATAAACACTTTTAAATTACCTTTTGCATCAGTTTGCCCAATATATTCATCTAAACTATCTGGTCTAATCGTTAATTCAAAAGTATCTTCTTCTAATTTATAATTAGTTATAACACGTTCTTCCATTATACCCTCCTATTTTAAGAATAATCGTAAAGCATCTTTTACTTGTTCTTCAATTGCTTTATTAGAATCGATTTTCGGGATAATTTTATTAATATCCTGGTTTTTATAACCAAGTCCCATTAATACTTCAATTAATTCATCATTTTCATTAGTTATTATTTGATCACTAGTAACTATTTTTCCTTTTAAATCTAGTATTATTTGTCTTGCTAATTTTTCTCCTATTTTAGGGAATTTTTTTAAATATAAAATATTTTCTCTTTCAATCGCATCAATAATCCCATTAACAGAACCAGTAGCAAGTATTGGTAAGGCCATTTTAGGACCTAAGCCTTTAACATTAATTAATTTTAAAAATAATTCTTTTTCTTCCTTTGTTTTAAATCCATATAAAGATAATTCATCTTCTCTTACATGTTGATATATGTATATAGTATAAGTATTATTTTCTTTAAATGAATAAGGATTAGCGGTATGTATTTGATAACCAATATTATTATTATTAACAATAATATAAGTAGGTGTAATTTCTACTATTTTTCCTGTTATATATGAATACATTTAATCACCTCATTATATATAAATTATACCATGGATGTTAATTAGATAAAAGAAAAATAAACCTATTATTAGGTTTATCTGTATTATTTATTCTTCTTCATCACTACAATACCCTTTACCAGGCGAATCTCCTTCGATATAAGTTTTATCTAACATTGAACAAGAAGATTTAGTAATCGCGTCTTTTAAATAACCACCAAATAAATTTACAATGCCAATTGCAACTACTGTTATTAATGATACAATTAAAATGTATTCAATTAAAGCTTGTCCTTTATTAGTGATTTTTTGCATATACTATCTTCTCCTAATATAAGTTTATATTTTTTCCCTTGTCTTGTCAAGGTATAATTAATATGTTATGATGAATTTGGTGATGATATGAAGTTTGATTTTTCTTTGTTAAATATAAATATTATTGAGTGTAATAATTTTAAATCGCGTTTACTTGGTTTTATGTTTAGAATTCCAAAAATTAATCATGGCTTATTATTTCCAAATTGTAATTCTATTCATACCTTGTTTATGTTTCAAAAGATTGATGTTGTTATGACCGATAAAAAAAGTAATATTTTATATATGTATGAAAATTTAAAACCATTTCGCTTAATATTACCAAAAAAGGAAATTATTAATGTTTATGAATTACCAATTGGCTCAATCAAAAAAATTAAAAGTATCCATTAAACGGATACTTTTAATTTGTTCATAATGTCTTCAATTTCAGTTTCAGTCCATGCTTCAAAATCAGTATCAACTATTTGTTGCTTACTATAACGATATGGCTGTAAAGTATATTTATTAATATCTTTTATGTAAGAAATTATTTCTTTAATATCATTTTCAGTATGCATTGTTTTATTAATAGTGGTTCTGAATTCATATTCTATTTTACTATTTTCAATTAAATTAATACTTTTCTTTATTTCGTCTATATTTATTTTTTTACCTGCTGTTATTTGGTATTTAGCAAAAGTATTTTTAATATCCATAGCAATATAATTAACTAAATTAGAATCGATTATTTTTTTAAGTAAACTAGCATTACTACCATTAGTATCTAGTTTTATTTTATAACCTGCGTTTTTAATTTTTTTAATTAAATTAATTAATTGTTCACCATAAATAGTTGGTTCACCACCAGTAATAGTAACTGCAGCAATAAATTTTTGCCGTTCTTTTAACATATTTAAAATTTCTTCTTCAGAATAAATTTTAGTATTTTTATTGACAATATCTGAATTATGACAATATGGACAATTAAAATTACAACCACCAGTAAAAATTACAAAAGATATTTCGCCCGGATAATCAATAAATGAATTAGCATTAATTCCATATATCATATTATTACACCGTATCTACTACATATGTAACTCGTTCGTTATATTCTTCTCGTTTACCTTTATTAAAAGCTTGAACTGGACGATAAAAGCCAACAACTCTAGTCCATACTTCTGTTTCTTTACCACATATTGGACAAGTGAAATGTTCACCATCAATATAACCATGCTCATCACATGTTGAAAAGGTTGGTGTAATTGAAAAATATGGTAACTCATAATTTTCAAATACGGTTTTTATTACTTTTTTAGTAACTTCTGGATCTTTAATTCTTTCTCCTAGATAAGCATGCAAAACAGTACCACCAGTATATTTAGTTTGTAATGAATCTTGTAATTTTAAAGTTTCATATAAATCAGTGGTAAACCCAACCGGTAATTGCGAACTATTAGTATAATATGGTTCTTCTTTACCAGCTGTTAGTATATTAGGATATAGTTTTTTATCTAATTTTGCTAATCGATAAGCAGTACCTTCAGCTGGAGTTGCCTCTAAATTATATAAATCACCATTAGCTTGATATTTTTGAATTCTTTCACGCATAAAATCTAATATTTCATTAGCAAATTTTTGGCCTTTTGCAGTAGTAATATTATCAGAATCATTATAAAAATTACGAATACACTCATTCATTCCATTAATACCAATAGTATTAAAATGATTTTTCCAATATTCACCAAATCTTTCATATACTTCACTAAGATAAAAACGACTATATGGATATAAACCAGTATGAGTATTTTTTTCAATTATTTTTCGTCTTGTTTCTAAAACACTTTTAGCGATATCCATTAATCTTTTTAAGTTTTCATAAAAATCTTCTTTATTTTTATAAAGATAACCTAATCTTGGTAAATTAATAGTTACTACACCAATACTACCA
This sequence comes from Bacilli bacterium, assembly GCA_028685275.1. Lineage (GTDB taxonomy): Bacteria > Bacillota_I > Bacilli_A > RF39 > UBA660 > SKGN01. The sequence goes on along the minus strand of JAQUEG010000011.1, from coordinate 3,703 downwards.
GTTAATGGATTAGCACCAAACAAACCGCCTCCCCTTTTTCGTAATTCTCTATTATCAAGTCTCAGTCTGCAGCAATTATGAGTAATATTACCATTTGAATGAACAAAATAATGGTTTTTTTCTAATTCAATATCATAGAAAACTTGTTCATAATTTAAGCAATCTTTTTTAATATCTTCAATTTCAACAACAGCAAAATCAGCCTTTCTTAGCCACTCAATTTTATCATTATTTAATTTCCAGCGATCAATGGTAGATAATCCCACCATTTTATTACCATACGATTGATAAAGATTTTTATTTTCTTTATTTTTAACAAATTTTTGGTTTAATAAAAATTCTGGAATTAAATTATGTAATGAATCTTTTATAGTTACATTACCTTTAGCACTTCTATCTAATACATGTTGAATTCTAATTACTTGTGAATTACTTCTTACTCTATATGTAGTACTAATACCAATTAATTGCATTAAAAGATTAATTTCTTCGGCTAATAATTCATCATTTATATGAATTTCTTTACCTACTTCATATCCATCACCATCAAAAAAGCCTTTAAGGAAAGTTCTTATAATATCTGTATTAGCAGACCATATCCATTTAGGTAAAGTATTATATTTACTTATATTCCAATTATAAAAGAAATCTTCAGCTGTTTTGGTATTATATATATATCCTCTTAACGAATTTTCATATCTTGGATCATTTATAAATTTCATATCATAATCGAATAAATTTTTAATAACATCTTTAGTTTTATTAATTAATGTTTCATCTTGTTTATTAAAAGTAATTTGTAACCCTCTTAATTTTTCTTTATCATTATTACGACGGTCATATAAATAATTGCCATCTGCAATAAATAATCCCATAAGCCAAACAAAATCTGGATTAATTGAATTTAAATTATTTTTATTAAGTGTCTTAGAAGCATTTTTTAATACAATTAAAAAATCTTCTTTCGTAATATCTTTTGCCATTTTAGTAGTAATTCCATTTTTATTATAAATTGCTACTAAATGATTTTGTGATACGCGCATTAATTTTCCATCTTTTGTATTAATATTAATTAATTTGTTATCATAAACCTTTAAAAATCTTTTTATATTAGTCCATTCTAGTTTACCTGTTTCTGCATTTAATGACATTGCTTTTATCTTATCATTACAGTTATACCACTCGTTATCAATTTTTTCTCCTTTATATAACTCAAATACTTCTTCAATTGTTCGCTTTTCAATTTTATTGTCTTTTTTAATAAAAAGAGCTTCTTCTGGAAAAAGACACATACTTCTAGAATCTTCAGGTTTCATATCACTATTAATGAAGTTAGCAAAATATGGGATACCATATTTACTAGTCATTTCCATAATATTATTTACTACTTCGTTATCCCAATCAAAATCTTTTGTTATATTATAAGTTGGAATTGGGAATGTAAAAATACGTCCACTAGCATCACCTTCAGTCATAACTTCACAAAAAGCTTTATTAATCATATTCATTTCTTCTTGAAAGTCAGAATATGTTTCATTCATATATTTGCCACCAATAATTATTGGTTTATCTTTATATAAAGGAGATACATTTAAATCCATAGTAATGTTAACAAAAGGGGTTTGAAAACCAACTCTTGTTGGTACACTCAAATTAAAAATAAACTCTTGAATACATTGTTTTACATCTTTATAAGATAGATTATCATAACGTACAAAAGGAGCAACTAAAGTATCAAAATTAGAAACAGCTTGCGCTCCTGCTGCTTCTCCTTGTAAAGTATAAAAGAAATTAACTAATTGTCCTAGAGCTGTTTTTAAATGTTTAGCGGGTTTTGTTTGGGCTTTATTTTTTACTCCTCTAAATCCTTTTAGTAATATTGTTTCTAAATCCCAACCACAACAATAAGTTGATAAAAGACCTAAATCATGAATATGTAAATCTCCATTTTGATGCGCTAATTTTTGTTCCGTTGAAAATATATGATTTAACCAAAAGTTTTTTGTAATATCACTAACAATATAATTATTTAAACCTTGTAGTGAATAATCCATATTAGCATTTTCTTTTACTAACCAATCATCTTGTGTAATGTAATTACTCATCATTTTTTCGACACTAATACTTGCTTCTTTATCATTTCGCATTTGTTCACGTTGAAAACGATAACGAACATAACTACGTGCAACATCAGTCATTCCTAAGACCATTAACGTTTCTTCAACTGCATTTTGAATTTCTTCTAAGTGAATAATTTCAGTATTTTTTTCATTTAATTTAAAGACAATAATGTTGGTAGTTAATTCAGACATTTCTTTAACTTTTTCTTCGGTCAAACCTTCTCTTGTATTAATAATTGCTTTGTAAATAGCATTATTAATCTTTTCGTAATTAAATTTCTCCTTTCTACCATCACGTTTAATAATTGTTTCGATCATATTACTTCTCTCCTTCTATTACCTCTCTATTTTTGTATTACAATTTCATTATAGCATTACAATTTTTTTTGGTCAAAGCTATTTTTTTATTTTTTCAGGTTAATAATTGGGCTTTCATTTAATTATCAAATGTTTCCGAAAAATAAAAAAAATATTAAAAAAAATATTAATAAAAAAACCGTACCTAAATAGATACGGAAAATTATTTTTGAATTTATTCATCTTGAAATTCAAATTCAAAATCTAATATTTTTACTACATCGCCATTTTTAGCACCTTTATTTTTTAACTCATCATCGATTCCTAATTTACGTAATTTTTGGGCAAATCTAATTGCTCCTTCATGTGAACGAAAATTAGTCATTCTTAATAATCTCTCAATTTGTTCTCCTTTAATTACCCATTCTTCATTATTTTTTTCAATATTCCAAGGTTTTTCTTTTTGAAATTTATAAAGTACAAATGATTCTGTTTCTTCTTTTGGATGTAATGGTTTTTTATCTATTTGTTTTAATTGATTAGCAATTTCCAACATTGCTTGCTCTAAACCTTCTCCTTTTATGGCACTTACTTCATATATTGGTAAGTTTATTTTAGTTTTAAAAGTAATTAAATTTTTAGTTGCTGTTTCAATATCCATTTTATTAGCAATAATAATTTGTGGTTTTTGACTTAAAACTTTACTATAGTCTTTTAATTCATTATTAATTATTACATAATCATCATATGGATCACGACCCTCAATGCCACTCATATCAATTATGTGTGCAATAATTCTAGTGCGTTCGATATGTTTTAGGAATTGATCACCTAATCCTTCTCCTTGGGCTGCTCCTTCGATTAAACCAGGTAAATCAGCCACTACAAATGAAAAGTTATCTTTAGTTTTTACTACTCCTAAATTGGGTGCTAAAGTAGTGAAATGATAAGCAGCAATTTTGGGTTTAGCAGCTGATATTTTAGATAAAATAGTTGATTTCCCAACACTTGGCATGCCTACTAAACCGACATCAGCAATTAATTTCAATTCAATTTTTAAAGTTCGTTCTTCTCCCGGTTCCCCATTTTCTGAATAATAAGGAGCAGTATTAATAGCAGAAACAAAAGTTTTATTACCTTTACCACCACGACCACCAGTTGCCACAATGATTTCATCATCATGATTGATTAAATCACTAATTATCATATTTGTTTCTAAATCTTTAATAATAGTTCCAGGTGGTACTTTAATAATAATATCTTCAGCATTTTTACCATTTTTATTT
>JAQUEG010000156.1 GCA_028685275.1 Bacilli bacterium | reverse complement strand
GAAGATACTGCTTGACATGCGAGAGTAGGGAAAACAAAACGGACTGGTACTTTATATGAAGAAGGTGGTATTGCATATATATATTTATGTTATGGTATTCATTATTTATTTAATATTGTAACTGGTAATAAAGATGAACCACAAGCAGTTTTAATTAGAGGGATTGAAGATTATAATGGTCCTGGTAAGTTAACGAAAGTTATGCAGATGGATAAGACTTTAAATGGGGTTAATTTAGCCACTTCTGATAAAATTTGGTTAGAAGATGATAATTATCAACCAGTATATAAAACAGCGAAACGAGTTGGTATTGATTATGCTACTGAGCCATATAAAAGTATTGAATGGCGTTTTATTGTAAAGTAAGGTGATATTATGTTAATTGAAAGATTAATTGTTGGGTCTTTACAAACTAATTGTTATTTATTAGGATGTAAAGATACTAAAAAAATAGTTATTATTGATCCAGGTAGTGAAGGAAGTAAAATAATTTCTAAAATTAAAGAATTAAATTTAATTCCTCAATTTATTCTTTTAACGCATGGTCATGAAGATCATATTGGGGCGGTTAATAAGTTAAAAAAGTTGTATCAAATTCCAATTTATATTCATAAAAATGATAATGAAATGTTATTACATAATAATATTACTACTGATACTTTTTTAAAAGATAAGGATATAATTGAATTAGGGAACTTGAAATTAGAAATTATTCATCTTCCCGGTCATACTGCTGGTAGTATTGGTGTAAAGTGTCAAGATATTGTTTTTAGTGGTGATACTTTATTCAAAAATGGAATTGGTCGTACTGATTTGCCTGGTGGTTCATATATTGATATAATGAATTCAATTAAAAACAAGTTATTAATATTACCGAATAGTATTATTATTTTTCCTGGACATGGAGAAAAAACAACTATTGAGATGGAAAAAAAGTATAATACGCTCTTAAAATAGACATATTTTATAAAAAAATTTATTTTGGAGGTTGCTTTTTTAATTAAATTACGATAAAATATAGTAGTCCAATGAAAAAGGGCTGAATGGGCCTGTAGCTCAGCTGGTTAGAGCGCACGCCTGATAAGCGTGAGGTCGATGGTTCAAGTCCATCTAGGCCCACCATTTATGCCTCAATAGCTCAGTTGGTTAGAGCATTTGACTGTTAATCAAAGGGTCCTAGGTTCGAGTCCTAGTTGAGGCGCCATTAAAATGGCCCGTTGGTGAAGTGGTTTAACACACATGCCTTTCACGCATGCATTCATGGGTTCAAATCCCGTACGGGTCACCAAGATAGGAAAGAAAACCACTTTCAAAAGAAAGTGGTTTTAATTCAATTATTTATTCAGATGGAGCAGTACTCAAGAGGCTGAAGAGGCGCCCCTGCTAAGGGCGTAGACCGGGTAACTGGTGCGAGAGTTCAAATCTCTCCTGCTCCGCCATAATGAAAACAAACCCTGAAAAGGGTTTTTATTTTTGTATTTTACTATATACATTCTTAGGACTTTATATTATAATTATTATAGTAGGAATAGGTGAAAGATATGAAAGTAATCATTCTTATTATTTTATTAGCTGTATATTTTATATCTATTTATATATTTGAATCATATATATTATGTTATTCTATTTTAACTGGCTTATCATATTTATGGTTTGTTTTTGTATTAATTACTTTATTTTATATTTATAAAAAAAGAGATATCGAATATAAACCTCTTTTTAATGAAAAATATTATGAAAAAATACCATTGTTAAGAAAACCAGAACAATTAGGGTATTTACTAAATCATAAAATTATACCAATTAATTTTACCGCATCAATTATGGAACTTATTAATAAAGAAGTAATTACAATAGAAGAGGATAAAAAACAAAAAGTTTATACTTTGGTCTTCAATAATAAACATAATGAAAACTTATTAAGATCAGAATTCTTTTTATTAACATGGTTATTTAATCGGATTGGTGATGGTGAGAGAGTATCAATAAATGCGATTTTAAAAGATGCGAAAAGGAACAGTGGTTATTTTTGGAGTTGTTGTAATGAGTGGTATGAATTAGCAATTTTTGAAGGTGAAAAACAAGTGTTTTTTGAAAGTAAAAGAGATATTTTAGAAGAATCTTTTGGTTATTTTGGTTTAACTTTTATTCTAATTATTGAAAATATTCTTATTCATAATAGTTATTATTTAATTGTAGCAATGCTAATGACAGCGATGGGAGCGATTACTTATATTTTTAATTATCGAAGAAGAACAGAAGAGGCTAATGAGGAATATTATCAGTGGTTAGCATTTGGACGTTATTTTGAAAAAGATGATGCTTTTAAGAAAGAATCTGATTCAAATTATTTGGCAAGTTTAATAATATATGCTAAACTTTTAGGTAAGAGTAAAGAATATCGCCGTATTTTAAATAATAAAGTATTAAATGATGAAACGTTACTTGATAAAAATATATTACTTAAATTAGAAGTAATTGGAGTTTTAGGAGTAATTAATAAAAAATTAGAAAAAGCTATTAATAATGCTAAATTAAAGGCTCGTTTTTTTACTGCTAATAAGGGCAGTAATGCGATTAGGCGTTATAAAAAGAAGAATAAATAGGGAGC
>JAQUEG010000155.1 GCA_028685275.1 Bacilli bacterium | reverse complement strand
TCCAATTCAATATAAATATGAATCGGAGTTCTGAAGTGCTTTTTATAAAGTGTCTACTTTTAATTGACTACTTCAAACTGGTATCTTTTTTATTTTATAGTATAATTAAATTGGTGGTGATATTGATGTCTTTGATAATTGGTTCACATGTATCTTTTAATAAAGAAAAACAATTATTAGGTTGTGTAGAAAAAACAATAAATTATGGTGCTAATGCCTTTATGTTTTATACTGGTGCACCACAAAATACAAATCGTTTTGTTATTGATGATAATTTAACTAAACAAGCACTAAATCTAATGCAAGAAAATAATATCGATTTTAATCATGCTTTTGTACACGCTCCTTATATTATTAATTTAGCTAATGATAAAAATAAAGATTTTGCTATTTCCTTTTTAAAACAAGAAATTAAACGTTGTGAACAATTAGGGATTAATAAAATTATTTTGCATCCTGGTAATCATGTTGGTTTAGGATTAGAAACAGGAATTAATAATATTATTAAAGCATTAAATGAAATAATAAATTCTGAACAAAAGGTTATAATATATTTAGAGACAATGTCAGGTAAAGGAACTGAATGTGGTAGTAGATTCGAAGAATTAAAACAAATTATAGATGGTGTTATTTATAAAGATAAAATCATGATTTGTTTTGATACTTGTCATTTACATGATGCTGGATATAATTTAAAAGAATTTTCTTTATTATTAGAAGAATTTGATCAAATAATTGGTTTAAATAAATTAGGATGTATCCATTTAAATGATAGTAAAAATTTACGCAGTGCCAAAAAAGATCGTCATCAGAACATTGGTTTAGGTTATATTGGCTTTCAAACGCTTTTAGCAATTACTTATCATGATAAACTTATTAATATTCCTAAAATTTTAGAAACACCTTATATTACTACTGATAATAAAGAATCTTATCCACCATATAAATTTGAAATTAAGATGTTAAAAGAAAAGAAAATAAATGATACATTAATTAATGATATAAAAGAATTTTATAAAAAAACAAATTAAGTTTAACTTATTTTGTTTTTTAACTGACAATAAAGATGTTCTAATTTTTGATAGGTAGTTGGTCTTAATTTTGATTTTAATTCCTTTAAATGATTTTGGGGATTACCATTATAAAAAGTTTGCCAATGTTTTTTAATATATAAATATATAATATCAACTTCTTTATTATCTAAAGATATTTGATTATTCTTGGCTAAACAAATAATATCCTCTTTTGTTAATTGATTAATATACTCTCGAATTATAAATTCTTGCATAAGTCACCTCATTTATATATATGAAAAAATTAAATATGTATGTAGATAAATAATAATAGGTAGTTAGGGGTGGTGGTGATTTGCTTAAACCAAAAAAGATATATTATCCTAAAAAAAGAAATTTAAACATTATAATTAATAATCGTTTTAATACGATTACTTGTTTAATGGTAATAATTTTTATGATAATTTTAATTAAATTAGTAATATTACAAACAAGTGCGATTAATGAATACCAATCAAAATTAGAAAATTTAACAATTAAGATGGTAGAAGGTAATTCAGTACCACGCGGTCGTATTTTTGACCGTAATCATAATATATTAGTTGATAATGTTGGTTATAAAGTTATATATTATCAAAAACCAAGAGGTATTACAACGAAAGAAGAAATAGATTTAGCATATAAAATAGGTAATATAATAACACTACCTTATGATAAAATTTATCTAAATAATTTAAAAGATTTTTGGCTTTTATTATATCCAGGAGCGGGAAATGATAAAATAAAAGCAAATGAATATAAACAATATCAAAAAAGAAAATTAACTAAATCTGATTTAATTAAATTAAAACGAGAACGGATTACTGAAAATGATTTAAATCAATTAACAGAATCTGATCGTAAAGCAGCGTATGTTTATTATTTAATGAATAATGGTTATTATTATGATGAAAAGGTTATTAAGGACAAAAATGTTACTGAGGAAGAATATGCTTATATTGCTGAAAACACTGATATATATCGTGGTTTTAATGTAAAATTAGAGTGGAAACGGGTATATCCTTATGGTGACACATTAAGACAAATATTGGGTAGTGTTTCTAATGCTAGTCAAGGAATTCCGTATGAATTAAAAGATCATTATTTATCTTTAGGTTATAATTTAAATGATCGAGTTGGTATTAGTTATATAGAGCAACAATATGAAGATTTGTTAAAAGGAGAAAAAGCAATATATAAAGTTAATTCGCTTAATAATTTAGAATTAATTGAACAAGGTTCAAGGGGTCATGATTTAGTTTTAGCAATTGATATTAATTTACAACAAGAAATAGAAAGAATCATTGGTGAAGAATTAATTAATGCTAAAAGAGAACCCAATACTGATTTTTTAAATAAAGCAGTTGTTTTAATTGGGGACCCTAAAACTGGAGAAATTTTAGTATATGCTTCGAAACAAATAGTGAAGGTTGGTAATGAATATCAGGTTTATGATTATACTCCTTTTATTGCTACTTCACCAGTAGTAGTTGGTTCAGTAATCAAAGGAGCATCAATGACTGTTGGTTATAATACAGGGGCAATTGATATTGGGACTAAATTCTTAGATCA
>JAQUEG010000154.1:405-2648 GCA_028685275.1 Bacilli bacterium | reverse complement strand
CAGTCCTTATGTGGCCATCTGCACTATAAGTTGGCGCTGATTCTCGCGGCGCTGATGCTGGGGATGGCGGTGGGAACGGGGTGGGCCTCCCGGCGGGTTGCAACGGCTGGGATCGGGGCGCTGGGGAAGATTCATGCGGGGCTGGCTATCTATACGGTGGGATTGGCGTTGGTCCTGCGGTGGATGGGATTGGCAGCTCCCGGGCCATCGCTGGGACTGGAACTCCTGTTTCTCCTGCTGGCGGCCGGGGTGGGGGGGCTCGCCGGATATGAATTCCCGGTGGCTACCCGCATTCACCTGAGCGGCGATTCGTGCCACTCCCGTCAGAGTGGAACCATCTATGTGGTGGACCTGGCCGGCTCTTGCCTGAGTGCGCTGGGGGTCGGTTTGTGGGCCCTGCCCATCATTGGGGCGGGCGCCACGCTGCTGCTGCTGGCCGGATTAAATGCCGTCGTTGCGCTGCTGTGCCACCCCCGCCGAAATCTTATTGGAATTTAAACTCGGAAAGTCCGTCCATTTTAGACAGGGCGCCAACCAAGGCATCAAAGTCCTGATTCAGAAATACCTTGGTAACCGTTTCAATCTGGATTTGATTGTTTTGGAGATTCTTTTGCAGACCCACGGTCTTCAAGGCAATGTTAAACGTACCCAGGAGAGATCTGACTTCGTCCACAAAACCGGGGCGGTCTGCCCCGCGAATGATAATGGTCCGGGCCGAGCGGGATCTCATAAATTTCTTTTCGATAAAATCCAATCCCCGCAGCACAAACAACACAATCACCGTGGCAATCGCGCCGGCGAGCACGTAGCCCGCGCCGACCGCCAGGCCAATGATTGCCGCAGTCCACAGGCTGGACGCCGTGGTGAGGCCTTTGACTCCGGCACCCAGGCGGAAGATGGCACCTGCCCCAAGGAAGCCAATGCCGGAGATCACTTGAGCCGCGAGGCGGGCGGGGTCGCCGTTGACTGCGGCGGGGTGGAATTGCATCGACAAATTGATGGACACGCACATCGCCAGCGTAGCGCCGAGGACCAAAATGATGTGGGTCCGCAAGCCCGCCGGTTGGTTGCGGATTTGCCGCTCCAGCCCAATCAATCCCCCCAGAATCCCACCCGCGAACAGGCGGATAATAAAATCAGTTTGCGTCAGCATGAGTGTTGTCCTTTCAGCGGTGGTGTTGATCTAGCGCAATCAACCGCTAGGCTGTTAAAATGTCACGACCCGGTCCGAGTCCTTCACCATGTCGTAGAGGTCTTTCATGGTCGAGAGGGGACACAATTCCGAGCCTTCCGAGTGGCGGATTTTAAGGCAGCTCCCGCAAGCGAGAATCGTGCCACCGGCATCGACATAGGCCTGCATTTGCTCGGGAACATTGAAGGGAGGTTGATTCAGTGCCTCACATTCCACGCCCTTGGCCAGCAAGAACACGTTGACCTGGTCTCCTTGTTGCAGGGCGAATACGCCCAAGCGAAAAGCGTTCCATACATTTTCAGCATCCGTCGAGTAGATCACGATACCAAGTTTCATAGTGCTGATTCCTTCTTTGGGCGTGGCTTTCCGCTGACAGGCAGTACTCATGCGCAGCCGGCCGGAGTCACAACGAATTGGAACATAGCAACTCCGCCTAGAGGCTGCAACGGGCACCTCCAGTTTAGTGGGGTGCGTGTCCCGTGCCCTCATGGGGCGTGATGGCTCCGCCAGGCATGAGCCGTGAGACCCACGATGTGCAGTGCCGCATGGCTCCCACCGTCTGCGCCTTTCTCGAAGTCACCTTCAGGGCGGGCCATCTGATTGGTCACGTGTGCAAAGCAGACAACTGCTTTGCCTCTCGCCTCTGCAAACGCGTATAGTGCGGCGGCTTCCATCTCGACAGCCATGATGCCCAAGTCCCGGCACTTCGTAATGGCAGATTCTGTCTCGCGGAACGGGGCATCGGTCGTCCACGTTGCGCCGCGGTATACTGTAACGGGTCCTCGTATGAATACATCGCCCAGCAGCGACAGAAGCGCTGGCGCGATGCGGCTGTAGCCCGCAGGGGGGAGATAGTGATAGCTTGTCCCCTCATCGCGCAGCGCTTTTTCAATGAGCACGAAATATGGCGGATCGTCGAGGCGGACAATCTGTCCCGCCGATGTCACACTGATGAGCAATTCGCAGCCCGATGCAAACAGTTCTTCAGCGACCAGTACGGCGAATGATGCTCCGACTGCACATCCGATGATTCCGAGCTGGATTCCCTCAT
>JAQUEG010000154.1:0-395 GCA_028685275.1 Bacilli bacterium | reverse complement strand
GGAAGACGTGCAGGTCGGTGTGGTAGCATGCCCAGTCGACGTTGCGGACGCTGCCCTGGGCCCGCACCAGCCAGCGCACGATATCGCCGTCGGGGTCGAGTACGCAAATCCGGGGAACGGTCAGTCGTGGCAGTGATTTCTGCCGTCGCGCCTCCCGCAGCAGGTTCTTGGCGGTGAATACGGTGGGCTCTGCGTAGTGCTTGTTCAACAGGATCGGTGGGGTCACGGGCATTAGGGATTCCTTTTGTCAGGACGTGCAACAATGCCGAAATGGAATGGGCAGCAGTGCTGCAAGTCGATGGCCCGCACTTCGCGGAAGCCCGCGGCCTCAATCCATGTCATACATTGCTCGATAGTGGGCCGGATTTCCGACGATGGACCTCGCGGGGTTGGGA
>JAQUEG010000153.1 GCA_028685275.1 Bacilli bacterium | reverse complement strand
GATTAAAGGGAATGCTTTTAAGCAAGCATATACGCCTATATTTAATCAATTATTGAATAATTACCCTTATAGTTTATTAGATGCTAGTGAAGAAGCAGTTGGTTTGCCGAAAGGACAAATGGGAAATAGTGAAGTAGGCCATTTAAATATTGGGGCCGGACGAGTTGTTTTGCAACCATTACAATTAATTAATGAAACCTTTAATAATGAATCAATATTTAATAATGAAAAAATATTAAAAGTGATTAATCATGTAAAAAATAATAATAGTAAATTGCATATTTTAGGTTTATTAAGTGATGGGGGTGTTCATTCTCATCTTAACCATATTTTAGGGATGTTAGAATTATGTAAACGGAATAATATTACTAATGTTTATTTTCATGTTATTACTGATGGACGGGATACATTACCTGATTGTGCGTATGATTATATTAAACAATTAGAGAATAAAATTAAAGAATATGGTTTTGGTCACATTGCGACTATTACTGGGCGTTATTATGTAATGGATCGTGATAAGAGATGGGATCGAACTAAATTAGCATATGATGCTTTAGTTAATAGTGAAGGTCAAAAATATGATAATTTAAAAGCGGTAATTGATGATCATTATGACAAAAAAATATATGATGAATTTATTTTACCTAGTATTCTTAATGAAGATGGTAAAATTAGTAATAATGATGGGATTATTTTTGCTAATTTTAGACCAGATCGGGCAACGCAAATATTAACAGCACTTACTAATACAACATTTAAGGACTTTGCTATTAAAACGATTGAAAACTTAAAATTAGTTTCTTTAATGCCTTGTGCTCAATCAGTAATTGGTGAAAGTGCTTTTGAAATTAAGGAATTGAAAAACACTTTAGGAGAGTATTTAGCTGATTTAAGTTATTCGCAGTTAAGGATTGCGGAAACAGAGAAATATGCGCATGTTACTTATTTCTTTGATGGAGGAAAAGAACGAATATTAGATGGTTGTGATCGCTTATTAATTAATTCACCAAAGGTAAGAACTTATGATTTAAAACCAGAAATGAGTGCTTATGAAATAACCGATAAATTATTAAAAGCAATTGATACCAATAAATATGATGTAATTATATTAAATTATGCTAATTGTGATATGGTTGGACATACTGGTGATTTTGCAGCAGCCAAAAAAGCAGTAGAAGTAGTTGATGAAAATTTAGGCCGCCTTTATAACAAAATAAAGGAAAAACAAGGTTTATTAATTGTAACTGCAGATCATGGTAATTGTGAATACATGTTAGATGAAAATAAGCATGTTGTAACATCACATACTACTAATAAAGTGCCTTTTATTATTTGTAATAAAGATTATCAAGTAAAAGATGGTAAACTTGCTGATATTGCCCCTACTATATTAACAATAATGAAAATAGAAATTCCAAAAGAAATGACAGGGGATATTTTAGTAGTATAATAAAGAGTTTTATAAAAGGGTATATATATAAATTTATATACTTTTTTTATGGAAAGAAACTTGTTTGGTTATTTCTATGATAAAATAGATTTACTAGAGGTGATTAGATGATAATAAATGTATTGGTGGAACAAAGAGTTAATAAGAATGATCAATTATTTAGTTATTTGGTTCCTAATTCATTAATTGATAAAATTGAAGTTGGGAAAAGAGTTTTAATTCCATTTAACAATCAAAAAATAGAAGGTTTTATAATGGATACTTTAACTAATGAAAAAGAGTTTGATTATGAATTAAAAGAAATAATTGATGTTATTGATGAAAACCCAGTTTTAAATCGGGAAATGATTGAATTAGGTCAATATATGAGTAATCTTTATCTAGCACCCCTTATTAGTTGTTACCAAACAATGTTACCAGTAGCTTTAAAAGCTAAAAATAAAACTAGTATTAATATTAAATTAGAAACATATATTGTTTTAAATCAAGATGAAAATGAAATAAAAAAATATTTAAAATATAATAAAATTAAATCACAACATACAATCTTATCATTATTACTTAAAGAAAAAAAATGTTTAAAAAAAGAGTTTAAAAGTGCTAGTTCTTTAAAAACTTTAATAAGTAAAGGTTTAATTAAGGAAACAAAAAAAGAAGTATATCGCTTAGATAGCGATATTGATGTTTATAAAAAAGTAAAATTAACGGATGAACAAGTAAAAGTTGTTAAGGAAATAATTAATTCTAAAGAGCAAAAACTTTTATTACATGGGGTAACTGGTAGCGGTAAAACTGAAGTCTATATGGAAGTGATTGAACATGTTATTAATAACGGTCAAACGGCTATTGTCTTAGTACCAGAAATTAGTTTAACTACTCAATTAGCAAGCCGTTTTAAAAGTCGTTTTCAAGAAAAAGTCGCAATTTTACATAGTCGTTTAAGTGCTGGAGAGAAATATGATGAATGGCGTAAAATTGAAAGAGGAGAAGTCTCAATTGTAATTGGGGCGAGAAGTGCAGTTTTCGCACCATTATCTAATATTGGTGTTATTATTATTGATGAAGAACATGAAACTACTTATAAACAAGAAAACAATCCTCGTTACCATACGATTGACATTGCGGGTTGGCGTATTAATAGACACCAAGCTAAATTAGTTTTAGGTGGTGCTACACCATCATTAGATCGGAAGAGC
>JAQUEG010000152.1 GCA_028685275.1 Bacilli bacterium | reverse complement strand
TACATCAGCGGACGAACAGGGAAATATCTGGAGCCTGCTGTGGGAAAAGCAAATATGAATATTTTTGCGATGTTGCGACCGGGATTTCAAAACGACTTTGCCATTGCTTTTCGCAGAGTGATTATGAAAAAAGAATCTGTAATTTTGCACAACGTCAAAATTAACACAAACGGAAGCACGATTACCTTAAACGTTACTATCGAATGGATTAATAAGCCTGAGGCTTTGTTTGGGAAGCTATTGATAATTTTTACGGATGTTGCCGAAATTGAAAAAGACAAAACACTCTCAAAAAGAGATAAACAATCTGAAGCAAGTGTAAGAGAGAAAGAACTTGAGGAAGAGTTGCAGCACTCACATGAGGAGGTGCAGAACATTATGGAAGAGATGCAAACTTCGCAGGAAGAACTGAAATCGACCAACGAAGAGTTGCAGTCAACTAACGAAGAACTACAATCGACCAATGAGGAGCTAACAACTTCAAAGGAAGAGATGCAAAGTTTGAACGAGGAACTTCAAACAGTAAATGCTGAACTGCAGTCGAAAGTAGATGATTACTCGCGGGTAAACAACGACATGAAAAACTTGTTGAACAGCACAGATATTGCCACCTTATTTTTAGACAAAGAATTGAATATCCGCCGCTATACTGACCAGGTGACTCAAATTTTCAAACTCATAAAAAGCGACATCGGCAGACCCTTCTCCGACCAAGTTTCCCAACTTCTATACCCCGATCTGGCTAAAGATGCCTTTGAAGTTTTGAGGACACTTATATTTATTGAGAAACAAATCCCAACAAAGGATGGCAGGTGGTTTTCCACACGCATTATGCCCTACCGCACTTTCGATGACAGAATAGATGGAGTGGTGATCACTTTTATCAACATCTCCGATTTGAAAGAGGCAGATGAAAGAATAAACGAAACCAATCAATTAAACCGTCTGTTATTCGACTCCTCCCCCAATGTAATCATTAAATTATCAACCGATTGGAAAATATTGGAGTTTAATTCGATTGCAGAAGAAGTTTTTGGGATAAAGGGCAATGATGCTATCAATCAAGATTATATAGAATTATTTGTTCCCGAACCAATGAGGCATAAAACGGAGCAACAAATAAGACAATTGCTGAAAAATGCAGGTAAAACTAAAATAAAGATGCAGACAATTGTTGCAGGCGCTACTGAAATGGAAATCGAATGGATGGCCGATGTCCTTTTCAATAATTTAAAATTGCCGTCAGGAATAATAATTATGACAAAAAAAACAGAATTATGAATATAGAGGAAATTGACTTTACAGATGCCGAAATGTTGCGCCAAAAGGCGGAAGAGATACTCAAAGAAAAGCAACAAAAAGAGGAAAGAATTTCTCAGGATGAACTTGACGCACAAAAACTTCTTCATGAATTGCAGGTTCACCAGGTTGAATTAGAAATGCAAAACGAAGAATTGCGCCATGCATATGAAACTGCGGAATTGACTCTGAAAAAATACACCTTGGTGTTCGAACTATCCTCAGTCGGATATTTTATGCTCGATGCAGAAGGAGCCATTTGCGATTTAAACTTTTCAGGTGCAGAAATGCTTGGAGAACGACGTTTTAGTTTGATGAACAGCAATTTTAAACTTTTTGTATCTGAAAAATCGAAGTCTGTGTTTAATAATTTCTTCCAAAGACTTTATACCAGTTATGCTATAGAATCGTGCGAAGTGTTACTGGGTTCTGACAAAAAATCTTTCCATTCTGTTTATATGGAAGGTGTTGTTACTGAGGACGATCAAAAATGCCTCCTGTCGGTAGTCGATATTTCAAAGTTCAGGAAGCAGGACAAATAACACGGGAGGTATTATCCGCGCCATCCGGGATAAAACTAAAAAAAGCAAACTCATTATGAAATCTAAAGATAAAACAAATGGCTTTCCTATAGTTTGTGTAGGTGGTTCAGTGGGCGGCCTCGACGCATATATCAGGCTGCTAAAGAATCTGCCTGCTGATATGAATATTGCTGTTGTTATCGTTAATCACCTGAGACAGGTAGCAACGCTACTCCATGAAATTCTTCCTCGACACACTGAGATGCCTGTTGAGTTGATTACAGAAAAATTAGATATCAAACCCAACCACGTCTTCATTATCCCCGAAAAACGCGATTTACACGTTTTAGAAGGGGAGTTTCGCTTAAAACCAATTTCGAAGCCTTGGGGTTGGCCCGATGTAATTACAGTTTTCATGAAATCCCTGACCGAAAACTGGGATGGTAAACTCATCGCCGTCATTGTTTCCGGTTATGATGGTGATGGTGCGGCAGCACTTTGCGGCATAAGAGAAGTGGGTGGCATTACCATTGCACAGTTGCCCGAAACAGCCAGTCATCCCGATATGCCCGAAACTGCAATCGCAAGCGGTTGCATTGATTATATTCTTTCGCCAGAAAATATTGCTCTGGAAATTATAAAAATTGCACACGCAGAAGAAGCGGGACAATAATTTTGCTCGAATCTCTATTATACTCAAAGGCACGGATGGATATCTGCCAACCGAGAGCTTTTCATTCTATAATCTTTTTTTTGCTTCGCAAAACACACGGTTTACAAAACCGCGCGAACGGGGCACCCGGGCTACCGCGCGAATCCTTTCGCGTGGGTTGATTTGATAAAATCAAA
>JAQUEG010000151.1 GCA_028685275.1 Bacilli bacterium | reverse complement strand
ATTTTTGGTTATTATTCGAGAAAACCAAGCTATATAAAACTATAAAGGAAGATGTGTTTTATGAATTAATTAAAAACTCAATTAGAGATATTGAAGCTTTATTGAGTCATAAAAAAATAGTAGATACTTATTCGGAAGCGATAAGACTATTAATACTATCAAGCCCTGCCAACGCTAAGCTAGTTATTGACAAGTATAGGTTCAGCAAGAAAAGGGAAAAAACTTTCATGCCTCCTTCTTTAACTGGCGAAGATATGGAGAATATAATAAAAGAGTATATAGATTCGAGTAAACCTGATTATGATTATTTAAAATATATAGTATTCTGGAAAAACTGGAAATCGAAAAAAGAAGAAAGACTTAAAATTAGCGTCAGCAATAAAATATTAGCAAAAGAGAAAATCAACTTAATAAACAATTTATATGTAAATAGTGAAACGTTTAAGCAATTTAAAAAGAACATGGAATCAATTAAAGATAAGTTCAAAAGTCCATTTTCGGATATTATAGATAAAATATGTGAAAGTCATGACAACGACACATTAATTAAAAGATTAATTGATTATTTAGACTATAAAGATTATCAAAATAGAATAAATTTGCTAAGTAAAGACTCAATGCTGCATGATTTTGAAAAGAATAAAGTAATTCCTGATGATTTCTATAAAACTGGTGTATCTTTTAACATGATGTCTATTTTCTCAAGTGTGAAAATTGGTCTATGCTATGAGGGATTACTTAAACATGGCATTTATCTTGATTCGATTTTTAAGTGGTTTTTTGAAGAGAAGCTAAAAAACGACTTTCAGATTAACGATTTTGCTTTTTATGCACCAACCCAAAAAGCACCATATTTTGAAAAATGTAGAGTAATTCTACCTGAAATGGAGATGATTTTAAAACAGTTTAATCTATATGTAGAGTTTAAAAAAATTGACATAGATATACTGCGTTTGGGGTATGAAAAATTATTTTTTAAAAGTATACAAAGCTTAGTTCCAAATAAATACATCTACCTTAACAGGAAAAACAAAGAGTTTAACAAAATTGCAGATATTATGTTTTCAGGCACTCATTTATTATGCCATATAAAAGGAAAAAATTATGATCATCCGACTTTTTATGATTTGTTAAGGTATGAAGAAATACCCTTTGATAATTACAATGACTTTAGGAAACCAATTATTGATTGCTTAATAAAGTATAAGTGTATCAGAAAAGAAAATGGTAAACTAAAACCAGGCAATTTATTGATGCTTGATATTATTAATGATTTAAAACAAAATGAAGTTATAAGCTATCATAACTGTGAACTTGATAAACAGCGAGAGATAGATGATTTATTAAAATTGGGTTTTTTGAAAAGCGAGTCTACTTTGTTTTCAAGACCTGAACAGGATTTTTTAAATTATGTTTTAAAAAGTACTTTTGCAAATTCTTTAAATATTAGAAATCATTATTTACATGGCACACAGGCATGTAGCACTGAATACGATATCCATGAGACGAATTATTTTATTACTTTAAAACTAATCTTGATAATTATAATCAAGATACACGATGATTTAAGCATCGATCAAAAACTAAAACAAAGGGATTTAAATCAAAATTCTCAAATATAAGTAACGCCCTTTTATCCAATATTAGCTAAAATCTCGTTCAAAGATTATTCCAAAAATACATAAAAATAGTTTTCGTATATTTTTACTTGACAGAAAGTATATTACTTATGATAATTGTATCAGAAAATGTAAAAGGATATTTACAATATGTTTAAAGCAGTATGGGACGAGGCTAACAACTCGGTAAAGCTTGATGTGAACGACACGGATAAAGAGTTCATTTTGTCCAGGCCAGTGTTTTTTGAAGAGCTTGATTTATTAGGATTTTCTGATTTCTGGGAGTATCCCAGAACAAAAGAGCCTCTTCTTTGGGCAATTGGCAGAGATTATTATTATAAAGGTGTTTTGGTTGGTCAGGCAATAGGTGGAGACCTATATGAAAAGCCTAAAGTAAATATAATTTTTAAAGGCAGATTAGAGCCTATCGATATACAAAAAACAATAGAAAATAATACTGACGCACTTAACAATCTTGTTGGGGAATCACTTGAGTTGATACGTAGTGTTAAAAAGGATTATAGTAAACCAAATTCACAAATGACAGTTGCATTTAGTGGAGGCAAAGACTCGCAAGTAATCCTTGATCTAGTAAGTAGAGTTCTAAATCCTGACGAATATATAGTTATATATACAGATACTGGCATGGAAATTCCCTTTGTCAAAGAAACAATAAGCTATACAAATAAACATTATAGTGGGAAATATCCACGTTTTGAGTTTTACACTGCTAAACCAAAGCAAGATACTCATAAACTTTGGGAATATTTTGGTCCACCAAGCCAAAAGCTAAGGTGGTGCTGTTCAGTTTGCAAGTCTGTACCTTTTGTACAGACTTTAAGAAAACATGTGGATATGAGTAAATTATCAAATACCATAGTTTTTGAAGGAGTTAGGGCAGAAGAAAGTAGTCGTCGTAAAAGATATAATAGACTTGCTGAAGATGTAAAACATATTAACTTAATCAATGCAAGGCCTATTCTTGACTGGTCGATAACGGAAGTATTTCTTTATTTGTTACAAAGAAATATAGAAATAAACAAAGCATATCGC
>JAQUEG010000150.1 GCA_028685275.1 Bacilli bacterium | reverse complement strand
ACAGATGTCAAATAGCGACTGTTTTCTTGCGCTAATTTTTGAATTTTATTATCACTATAAATATCTCCATAGCGATCTTTAATTTTACTTTTAAGTATATTCATCCATTTTTGATAAAGAAAAACTTCCCTTCCAGAAATATTTGGATCTTTCCCTTTTTCAATAGAAGTATATCTTAATGATTTTTCACTTGTCGCACATTGCCTTTCATTATTTAGTGCCATTAACAATATTTTAGGTGCATTAGTTATTTCAAAACCAATATTTACATGTTCATAAGGAGTAGAATGTTCTAATCCTAGCGTTAATTCAACTCTTCTTTTTGTTTTGTTTTCATCTTCATTTTTTAATGTTTCCCATCCATCTGGCTCATAACATTCACCAGCAATTTTACCACAATATTCAATCGCTGTATTCCTATCAAACTTTCCATTATATTTTAGAAATGGTGTATGGGGTAATAGTTCTACTTTTACTTTGTTTTGTTTCATTACAAAATCCTCCTCTTTTTATTTACCCCAATTTACTCTTGATTTGTATAACCATTATAACATTATAATTTAACTTGTAAATTATATATATATTTATCTATCCAATATAATAATAAATTTTTTTAATTACTTACTAAATAATTAAATCTCTTCCTTATAAATATCAACCCATTTAGGTGGCGTAAAGCCTGTTCCATCTTCTAATTCCTCGATCCCTTCATAAAGGATTACATAATATAGTTTGTTAGTTGTTAAATCATAACGTTTTTCTTCGCCAATAATATTTATAATATATTTTGTCTTGGTAGTAATATCTAGTACTTTTCTTCTCATTTCCATAATTTTTAATTTTGATAATCGATCTATTTTTGTTTGAATAGTATCTTCATACTTTTCTTTTAATTCTGATACCTTATAACCTTGCATATTATCAAATATTGATTTAATCATAGTATCATTTTCATTTACAAAAACAGTATACCCAATATCAGTTTTAGCACCTTTAATTACAAAAATATAATCATATACCTTAATTTTATCCTCGTTATTTTCACTTTCAGCTGGACTTATTATATAATCATAAACATTAAACTCATTATTAATTTTTTCTTTTATTACTTTGCCAATTTCAATCTTTTTATTATTGATACTTAAATCTCTTAAATCAATATATTGACATATTCGATGTTCCGTTTCCGGGGATAACAATTCTTCGTTTTGACAATTACTAATTTCCGTATTATCATTTGTCCCTAAAACAAAACCTAATATAATTGAAACTATAACTATTACAACTAAACCTAAAAATATCTTATTATTTTCCATATATTACTCCTTTTTTATTGACAAAAACCATTTTCATAATTCATCCATTTCGGTCCGATATACATATTTTTATTACCACTTACATTACATTTTAAAATAGTTAATCCTTTATTAGTAAAACCAGTACTTATATTAGTAGTTTTACCTGTATCTTTATATATTTTATATTTACCATTTTTAGCTTCTTCAGTAAATATTAGGCCTTCTATAAAATTATTAAATTTAATATTATTGTTTTTAAAATAATCTTTTAAATCAATATCATTATTAACTAATATACTATCTAAACAATAGGTATATATATCTTGGTTGTCTTCAGTATAATAATATTTTGGATTTCTATCACAGTCTTTTGTTTCTATTGTCTTAATCGTATATAAATAATTAATAAGTGTATAATAATTAAGTTTCCAAGTGAAAAACCATAAACCAAATTTAATTTCATCATCTAAATATAATGGTTCCTGGTAAGATACATTAACTTTTCTTTTTAATTTATACCCTAAACCAATATAATTTTGAAAATTACTATTATTATCACTTACTCTAATCATAAATAAAGGGAATTCATTATTAACAACTCTCTTATAATCAATTATACCTAAAATTAAAGGTATCAAAATAATTAATAATACAATTATTTTTTTTAACATAAATTATTCCCTTTCAATTATTAATAATGGTAAAAATAAATATCCTCTATTATTTATAATAACATAATTTCTAATAATATTTAAGTATTAAATTAATTATCAACATTAACATTAATCGTTTTGTTTATTATTTCCATAGAATTACTTAATTCAGTATAAGCCCTCTCAATTTCGCTAATATTCCAAAACTTTAACTTACCATTAAAACTTCCCTCAATGTTATTGCAATGTTGTTTTATTTTATCAATTTGATCTTTATCAGAAACAGCAACTACTGCCTGCACCGCAATGTCTTGAGAAGCATTCATCAAACTTACAATTAACGAATCTATTGATCCACTATCTTGTACTTCAAATACATATTTAATTTTACCAATGTTCCCAACATTAAATTCCCATATTGCATCAGCTATTTTCCCAGAGTTTTTAATGTTTCTTTTTAAATCAGTATTATATCCCAATAAATTGCCTATATTATTTATGTAGTCAATTATCTCATTATGATAAGATCTATTGTTAATTACGGATTCTTTCTTTTCTTTTTCAGCAATCACAACAGATGTCACATCTCTTAACTGATCCCAAAAAAATAATCAACAAATAACAAGTCAGCATTTGGGTATCCTTTCTCAATTATACGTTTTTGTATTTCTTTTGCTATTTCTGTCATTTCAACATATTTTTTTCCTGTCATTTGATAATTACGA
>JAQUEG010000010.1 GCA_028685275.1 Bacilli bacterium | reverse complement strand
ACCCAAAATATTATTTTAACTAAATTTTTAGGTATTTGTCCTTTTGTTGGTGTTTCTGATGATGAAGAAAGCGGTCTTGGTATGGGATTAGCGGTTACTTTAGTTATTACAGTTTCTAGTATCCTTACATACTTTATTCATCATTATATCTTGATTCCAACTAATACTGAGTATTTACGAACTATTGTCTTTATTTTAGTAATTGCGTCATTAGTCCAAATGATTGAAATTATTATGCGTCGATATTTTCCCCGTTTACATAAATTATTAGGTTTATATTTACCATTAATAACTACCAACTGTGCAGTATTAGGAGTAATTTTATTAAATGTTTTTAATAATTATAATTTAATCCAGACGATTGTTTTTGCTTTTGGTAGTAGTATTGGGTTTTTATTAGTAATATATATATTTTCAACAATTAGAGAAAAAATAAGAACTAATCCTATTATTAAATCATTTACTGATTTTCCAATTGCTTTAATTACAGCAGGGATTATGGCTTTAATATTTTTGCGTTATATTGGAGGTTAGTATGTTAGGTTATATATTCACTATTATTTTAGTTATTATTACTTTAATTTTATATAAAAAGAATACTAATTTTCCTAAATGTGGTGATTGTAATAATTGTAATATTCATAATTGTGAAAAGAGGGATATTAAATGAAAGGAATTGTAATTATAACATTAATAGCGTTTTTATTTAGTACGTTATTAGTATTAACAAATTATTTTTTAAATCGTGTTAATCGTCGTTTAGAAGCAGTTTTAAATATGTTACCAGGTTATAATTGTGGTGCGTGTGGTTTTGGTGGATGTCCTGGAATGGCGGAACAAATAATTAAAAATGGGGTAGATCCAAAAAGATGTAAACCGATGAAAGAAGAACAATATGAAAATATAATGAAATATTTAAAAGAACATCATATAGAAGTAAAGAAGGATTAAAAACAAAAATAAGAAAAACTTTTTTTTATTATATCAAATATAAAAAAATACATAGTATGGGGGGGCACTATGTATTGTATAAAATAACAAATAATGACTATTTTATTGACTTTATTAATATAATAATATAAAATAGATAGTATAAATTTATAAAAAGGAAAGCAGATGTATTTATCTCACCTGATTGCTAAGTAGCTTTAGGTTTATGCCTTAGTTTTTATATTGTATATAATTTCTTAGGATTTGAGTGAATACTTTGTATTCACTTTTATAATTATTATGGAGGTGCTTGTTATAACAAATAAAGAAAAGGGAATGCTTATTAATGAACAAATTAGGTTTGAAAATGTTTTGGTGATTGGACCGAATGGAGAACAATTAGGGTTAAAAACCAAAGGAGATGCTTTGACTTTGGCAGAGTATGCTGGGTTTGATTTGGTTTTAATTAATTCTAATGAAAATCCACCAGTATGTAAGTTATTAGATTACAATAAATATTTATACGAAAAAAAGAAGAAGAAAAAGGAATCCCAAAAAAAACAAAATGTTCATAATTTAGAAATAAAAGAATATCGATTATCACCAAAAATTGATAAGCATGATTTTGATACAAAATTAAGAAATGTATCTAAGTATTTGGAAAAAGGCCATAAAATAAAAGTTTCAATTCGTTTTAAAGGGCGCGAAATGGCTCATACTGAATTAGGTCGTGATGTTATGTTAAGATTTGCGGAGGCTCTTAGTGAAATTGCGGAAATTGGACAGCAACCTAAATTAGATGGCAGAAATATGTTAATGTTATTAGTGCCGAAAAAGAAATAAGGAGGAATATTATGCCTAAAATAAAGACGCATAAAAGCACAAAAAAAGTATTAAAAGTAAGACCTGGTGGTACGATAACACTAGGGAAGAAAAGTGGTAATCATAATACAGGTAAGAAAAGTGCAAAAGTTAAAAGAAGAAAAAAACAAGGTTTTAAATTAAGTAAAGCTGATGAAAAGAGATTAAAGAGTTTAATTTAATTCTTTAGTAGAGGAGGGAAAAAATGACAAGAGTAAAAACTGGGAGTGTTACCCGTGCCCGTCATAAAAAGGTTTTAAAACAAGCTAAAGGTTATTTTGGTAGTAAACATCGTTTATATCGAACTGCTAAAGAACAAGTAATGCATTCATCTGTTTATGCTTATCGTGATCGTAAGCAAAATAAAAGGAATTTTCGTAAATTATGGATTACAAGGATAAATGCTGCTTGCCGTGAAAATAATATTAGTTATTCAAAGTTTATTAATGGTTTAAATAAAGCGGAATTATTAATTAATCGTAAAATGTTATCGGAATTAGCAATTGATAATCCTAAAGCATTTAGTGATTTAGTAGCTATTGCTGTAGATGCTTTAAATGGAAAAGAATATAAACCAAAAGAAATTAAAGTTAAGGAACAAGATGTTACTAAGAAAACAGTAATTAAGGAAAAACCAACAGTAAAAAAAGAACCAAACACAACAACTGAGACCAAAAAAACAAGTACAACTAAAAAAAGCACAGCAAAAAAGCCAGTAGTTAAAAAGGAACCGAAAAAAGTAAGTGAGAGTAAAAAAACTGATACCATTAAAAAAAGCACGGTAAAAAAGCCGGCAGTTAAAAAAGAACCAAAGACAAAATAATCTATTTTATAGATTGTTTTTCTATTTAATAGGGGAGTTTTAATTAATTTTGTAGAATAAAATAGTAGGGAAGTAGTGGTCATATGCCTAAAATAAGTAATGATTTAATTATTGAAATTAGGAATAAAGTTGATATTGTTGATGTTATATCGGAATATTTACCATTAACACAAAAAGGGAAAAATTATTTTGCCCTTTGTCCTTTTCATGACGATCATAGTCCTAGTATGAGTATATCTCCTGAAAAACAAATATATACTTGTTTTGTTTGTGGGGCTTCGGGTAATGTATTTACTTTTTTAATGGAATATGAACATTTGAATTTTATTGAAGCTGTAAAATTAATGGCTAATAAAGTAGGTGTTTCTTTACCAATTAGTGATTATATTAAATTTAAAAAAAATGACCAATATGAAAATTTATATAAAATTTATGATTTAAGTAATAAGTTTTATCAAAATTATTTAAATACTGCTAATGGAAAAGACGCTAAGGAGTATTTATATCAACGTAATTTTACTGATGAAATTATTAATGAATTTCAAATTGGTTTAGCACCATTTAATAATAAAGTTTCTAATTTATTACAAAAAAACAAGTTTTCAATAACTGAAATAACAGAAAGTGGGATTTGTAATTTTAATAACGATGAACTTAAGGATATTTTTGTTAATCGGATTATGTTTCCTTTATGGAATTTAAGTGGACAAGTTATTGGTTTTAGTGGTCGTATATATAGTGAATTGGATACTGCTAAATATATTAATTCAAAAGAATCAAAGTTATTTAAAAAAGGGGAATTATTATATAACTATCATCGAGCGAAAGATGAAGCTAGACGTCAAAAAAAAGTAATTATTGTGGAAGGTTTTATGGATGTTTTAGCATTATATAAGCATGGTGTAAAAAATGTTGTTGCTACAATGGGAACCGCAATTACTCATGAACAAGCGTTATTAATAAAAAAATTAGCATCACAAATTATTTTGTGTTTTGATGGCGATGAAGCCGGAGCGAAAGCAACAATTAACTGTGGTAATGAATTAAGTAATATTAATGTTATCCCACAAGTAATACGTTTAAGTGATAATTTTGATCCTGATGATTATATTGAGAAAAAAGGTATTAATGCTTTTTTAAAACAAATTGAAGAACCAGTTTCATTTATAAATTATAAAATTGAATATTTAAAAAAAGAGAAAAACTTTAATGATCCTAATGCGATATCTCTTTATATTGATGAAGTAATTAAAGAATTAAGTAATATTAATGATACTGTAGTCAGAGAATTATTATTGCAAAAAATAAGTGCGGAAACTAATGTATCAATTGAAACTTTAACTAACATACTAAATAAGGAAATAAATAAAAAACCTAAAATCAATAATAAAAAACCAGAAGTGAAAAAAAGTGTTAAAAGATTGAACAAATACGAACAAGCAGAACAACGAATGTTGTATTATATGTTACATTATAAGGAAGTAATAAAAATATATAAAAATCATAATTGTTATTTTCCAAATCAAATTGCTCGTTATTTAGCAAGTGAAATAGTTCAGTATTATGATAAATATAAAAATATTGAAATAGCTGATTATTTAAGCTATTTAGGTGATAAAGAAGAGTTGGTTAATTTAACTACTAAAATAATGGCTTTACAATTGCCAGAAGAATATCTTGAAGATGAAATTAATGATTATATTAAAGTCTTAGATGAATTTACCATTAATCTTGAACTTAATAATTTAGAAGAACAATTTAAAAAAGAAACTGATATAGAATTAAAAACAGAAATTGCTACTAAAATAATTGAAATAAAAAAAGGAGTCGATATAAGTGATTGATGAAATTAAAACTTTTGAGGAAAGAAAGAAAACGCTAATTAAAATAGGAAAAGAAAGAGGTTATATTACTTTTGAAGAATTAGCTGATGAATTAAAAGGTTTAGAATTAGATAATGATTCTTTAGATGAATTATATAATGTTTTTCAAGATTTGGGAATTGAAATTGTATCAGAAGAAGCTGAAGAAGAAAAAGATGATACGAAAGAAATTATCCAAGATTTATCTATTCCTAAAACAGTTGGGATAAATGATCCGGTACGTATGTATTTAAAAGAAATTGGCAAAATTAGTTTATTAAGTTTAGAGGAAGAATTATCTTTATCAAAAAGGATTGAAGAGGGAGATGAAGAAGCTAAAAATATTTTAGCGGAAAGTAATTTACGTTTAGTTGTTAGTATTGCTAAACGTTATGTAGGAAGAAATTTATCATTTCTTGATTTAATTCAAGAAGGAAATATTGGTTTAATGAAAGCAGTTGAAAAATTTGATGCAAGTAAAGGTTTTAAATTTTCTACTTATGCGACTTGGTGGGTAAGACAAGCAATTACGCGTGCAATTGCCGATCAAGCTAAAACCATTCGGGTACCAGTTCATATGGTAGAAACAATTAATCGTTTAAAACGAACACAGCGTCAATTAACACTTGAATTAAATAGGGAACCAACGGAAGAACAATTAGCTGAAAAAATGGGATTAACGGTAGAAAAGGTAAGGGAAATATTTAAAATTGCTCAAGATCCATTATCATTAGAAACACCAGTAGGGGAAGAAGAAGATTCTCATTTAGGTGATTTTATTAAAGATATATCTAATTTAACACCGGAAGAATATGCTATAAATGAAGTTTTAAAAGATGAAATAAATGATGTTTTAAATACTTTAACTGAAAGAGAAGGACAAGTGTTAAAATTAAGATTTGGTTTAGAAGATGGGACATGTCGTACTTTAGAAGAAGTTGGTAATATTTTTGGAGTTACAAGAGAAAGAATTAGACAAATTGAAGCAAAAGCTTTACGCAAATTAAGACATCCATCAAGATCTCGTAAATTAAAGGATTATATGAGTGATTAAAGTGTCTTTAAGATTAAAAGCAATTGCTGATTATATTGAGAAAAATGCAAAAGTAATTGATATTGGTTGCGATCATGCTTTATTAGCTATTATGTTAGTAAAAAGTAAAATAGTAAATAAAGTTATAGCAGTAGATATTAGTAGGGGTGCTATTAATCAAGCCCAAAAAAATATTGAACAAGCAAAATTAGAAAGTAAAATTGCATTACGTCTTGGTAATGGATTATTTTGTTTAGCTTCTGGCGAAGTTGATACTATTGTTTTAGCGGGGTTAGGTCATCACAAAATCATTTCTATTTTAAAAGAAGGAAAAAGTAAATTAAAAGAAATTAATCATATTGTTATTCAATCAAATACTAATCCTTTATTAATTAGAAAATATCTTTGTCAAATTGGTTTTTATATTGAAAAAGAAAAATTAGTATCAGAAAAAGATATTATTTATCCAATAATATCTTTTAAACGAGGTAAGCAAAAATATACTAAAAAAGAATTAATTTTAGGGCCACATTTAATTAAAGAAAATTCACCTTTATTTAAACAATTTATAAAAAAAGAAATTGCGAAACAAAAGCAATTATTATTGGTTATTCCTTTTCAATATATACATAAAAGAAGGCAAATTAAAAACTATTTAAAAAATTTACAAGTAGTAAATGATAAATAATGGTATAGATTTATATTCATATCACATATTATTTATATTTATTAAGTAAAGAATTGTGGAAGATTATTATTTAAATTTTGACTACCGCTTTCGGTAGTTTTAATATTAGTTACTGTATTACTAGTGGTTTTATTTACATTATTAAATTCGCTAAATACACGCATTAAAGTTTTAGCGTTATTCCAAACTGGTTTCATTTGATAAAAAATAGGGATTGCTTGATTTACAATATTTAAAGTTTTTTGGGTGTTATTTAAAATACCATTCCAATTTACTCCTGGTTTTTTTAAGTTAGTATTGTAATTAGGAATTGAATTTGGATTATTAAATATATTGCCCCAGTTCATATTTGGACCCCTCCCGTTATTATAATATTGAAAAGCAGGGTTCCATTGATTATTAAACATAGAATACCTCCTAGGATAATATATGAAACAAGCGAAAAAAAGTTTAAAAAAAAGATTATTTATGTTATAATCTTATTATAATAGTTCCCTTATGTTTGGGGAGGTGCAACCGGATGCTTTTAAAAAGTGTGATACTACCATTTAAATATTTTAGTTTAGGTGTTTTTATTGTTTTTGAAAGAATAATTCATTATTTTTTAATTATGATCAAGTATTTTGCTAAATTAATTGAAATTATTGGTGTTAACTTATATTTAATAATAAGAAAGATAGTTATTGTGTTATTTCAATCTATAAAAACAATAATTGTTTTACTTTATAAAGGCTTAAAATATGTTTTGCTATATTTGTTTAAAGGTGGACAAACAGTTATTATTTATACTTATAAAATAATTGCATTAATTATTATCCAAATTAGTAAATATATTTTTTTAATATTTAAAAATATATATCGTGGGCTTGTTTTAATTTTACAAAAAATATATTATGTTTTAAAACAAGTTGTTTTATTAATTATAAATATTATTAAATTTATAGTGGGACAAGTAATTAATTTATTAAAATTAATAAGTAAAATTCCGCTTTATTTTTGGTTAGCAATAAAATTTATTAGTATTGGTGTTTATAAAATATTTATTTATCCATTTGTATTTATTTATAGTTTTATCAAAAAATTAATTGTTTCAGTTTGGGATTTAATTGAAAATATAATTGATAAAACGAAGGATTGGATAAAAAGTTTAGCTCAATTACCACAAAAAATAAAAAAAGGGCTTATTGATTGGTATGGTAACTTATCCTTTGTTAGGGATAGAAGAAATAGAATGGAAATGAAAAGGCAGACTTTATTAGTTGATTTTGAAGGATCAGATGAAGTTAGAAGTGAAGAAAAGATTATGTATCGTTATACTGGTAAAAATTCTGATGGTAAAATTGAAAAAGGGAAATTATCTGCTTATTCAAAGTTAGATGTTCATTCTTATTTATTAGCAGAAGGATATGAAATATATGAAATAGAAACATTTAAAGGTTTAAATTTTGGAAAAAAAGGTTATAACAAAGTAAAAACCAGCGAATTAGTATTTTTATTAACCCAATTATCAACTTATATTAAAGCTGGGATTCCATTAGTTGATGCGATAAAAATTTTAGGAAAACAAAATAAAAAGAAAGAAAAAAAAGATTTATATCGTTCTATTGTATATGAATTAACAATGGGTGAAAGTTTTAGTGAAGCTTTAGCAAAACAAGGAAAAGCTTTCCCGCGATTGTTAGTTAATATGATTAAATCAGCTGAACTTGCTGGTAATTTACCAGAGACTTTAGATAGTATGGCGGATTATTATACGGTTATTCATAAAACAAGAAAACAAATGATTTCAGCCATGACTTATCCAACTGTAATTTTTATTTTTGCGATTACGGTTATTTCTTTTATTATGATTTTTGTTATTCCTGAGTTTGTCGAAATGTATAAAGATATGGGGGGGGGATTACCGGTAATTACGCGTTTTACAATTACTATTAGTGATTATTTACAACGAAATATTTTATATTTAATTCTAGGATTAATAGCAGCAATTGGTGGCTCAATTGCTATTTACTCTAATGTTAAGATGTTTAAAACACTAATCCAGTGGTTATTAATGCATTTACCAGTAGTTGGAAAGATTATCATTTATAATGAAGTTACTATGTTTGCTAAAACCTTTGCATCATTATTAAATCATAATGTTTTTATTACCGATAGTATGGAAATTTTAAGTAAGATTACTAATAATGAAATTTATAAAATGCTTATTTTTGATACTATTACTAATATTGCGAGAGGTGAATCAATTTCTAATTCATTTAAGAATCATTGGGCTTTTCCGATCGTAGCTTATGAAATGTTGTTAACTGGGGAAAGAACAGGTCAACCAGGTTCAATGATGGATAAAGTAGCTGATTATTATCAAGAAGAACATCGAACTGCTGTTAATCAGGTAAAAACATTTATTGAACCAGTTATGATTGTATTTATTACTGTCATTGTTGGTTTTATCCTATTATCTGTTATTTTACCAATGTTTGAATTATATGGACAATTAGGCTAAAACAAAGGAGGTTTATAATGGTTGAAATATACATTTATAGTAGTGTCTTTTTTATCTTTGGTTTAATTATGGGATCATTTTATAATGTGGTTGGTTATCGATTGCCACAAGGAATGTCAATTTTAAAACCATCCTCGCATTGCCCAAAATGTAAAAAAAAGTTAACTATTTGGGAATTAATCCCGGTTTTTTCTTATTTATGGCAAAATGGTAAGTGTACTAAATGTAAAACTAAAATATCTCTTTTTTATCCTGTTATTGAGGCTTTGACTGGTATTTTATTTGTTATTTGTTATTTAATTTTTGGATTATCAATGGAAGTTTTAGTTGCTATGATTTTTGTTTCGGTTTTATTAGTTAGCACTATTTCTGATTTAAAATATATGATTATCCCTGATGAAATTTTATTATTAGGGGGTATCATGTTATTTATTACTAGATTAACAATGGAGTATCGCTTTATTAATTTAATATTAATGGCTATTATTCCTTTTATTGTGTTGTATTTAATTAAATTATTAGGGGACTTTTTATTTAAAAAAGAATCTTTGGGTGGTGCTGATATAAAATTAATGGTTATTTTTGGTTTGGTACTAGGTTGGGAATCAACTATTTTAACTATCTTTTTAGCATCATTTATTGCTTTACCTATTTCCTTAATTGTTTTAAATAAATATAAAACTAATGTTATTCCTTTCGGGCCTTTTCTTAGTATTGCCGCATTAATAACATATTTTCAGCAAATCGATGTAACATTATTAATTGATTTATTAATTGGTAAATAAAAAAGATTGACAAATAATTATTTTAAGTATTAAATAGTTTTATATTTGTTTTAATTGAGAGTGGTGATGAAAATGGGAAATATTAAAATATTAACTGAAGATTTAGCAAATAAAATTGCGGCCGGTGAAGTAGTTAAAAAATACGTTTCAGTAGTTAAAGAATTAGTTGAAAATAGTATTGATGCGGGAAGCACTAAAATTAAAATAGATTTAATCGAATCAGGATTAAAGGAAATTAAAGTAACTGATAATGGAAAAGGGATGAATTATGCCGATGCTTTATTAGCGTTTTCTTCTCATGCTACTAGTAAAATAATTAACGAAGAAGATTTATATGCAATTTCTTCATTAGGTTTTCGTGGTGAAGCATTACCTTCAATTGCGGCCGTTAGTGAAGTGACTTTAAAAACTAGTGATGGTCAAGAAGGAACCGTTCTTAACATAAAAGGGGGAAAATTAATTAATGAGGAAAAAGGTGATTTGCGTCAAGGGACTATTGTAACAGTAAAAAACATCTTCTATAATACTCCCGCGCGTTTAAAGCATTTAAGTAGTTTATACCGAGAATATGCATATATTATTGATTATATTAATAAAATTGCTTTATCCTATCCTAATATTGCTTTTACTTTAAGTAATGATAATAAGATTAGTTTAAATACCGATGGTAGTGGTAATCAATTAAAAGTAATTAAAGAAATATATGGAGTTAATATTACTAAAAAAATGATTCTAATTGAAGGTGAAAATAATGATTATGATATTAATGGTTATATTTCGTATCCAGAGGTAACTAAATCTAATCGTAATCATATTATCACTTTGGTTAATAATCGAGTTGTTCGTAATCTTGAATTAAATCGAATTATTATTGATGCTTATCATACTTATATTCCCCATGATAAATATCCAATTGTTATATTAAATATCAATGTTGATCCTACTTTAGTTGATGTTAATATTCATCCTACTAAGTTAGATATAAAGTTTAGTCAATTTGCAGAATTAAAAGAATTAGTTAATAATGTAATTAAAGAACAACTAATGAAAATTAGATTAATTCCAGAAGTAGAAGCGAAACAAAAAGAACAAGTACAACCACAATATGAAGAAATTAGTTTTAATTTGGAACGTTTAGTTGAAGAAGCACCAACTTTTTATAATGAAGTGGAAAATAAAGAAATTAAAACAAATATAAATGAAGATGAAAAAATACCAGAAATATATCCGGTTGGTTTAGTTCAAGGAACTTATATTATATGTCAAAATGAATTAGGTATGTATATAATTGATCAACATGCTGCTCAAGAACGAATTAATTATGAGTATTATTTTAAAAAAATAGGAAATCCAGAAGTAAATATTACGTCATTATTATTACCACTTAATATTGAGTTACCTAGTAATGAATTTTTAATTATAAAACAAAATCTTGATGTGTTAAACAATTTAGGAATTGAAATAGAAGAGATTGGTATTAATACTTTAATGGTTCGTAGTCATCCAATATGGTTATTAGAGGGTTATGAAGAAGAATCAATTAGAAAAATTATTGATTTACTAGTAGTAATGGAAAAAGATTTTAATTTAGAAAAATTTAACGAGGCAATTGCAATTACTTTAAGTTGTAAAATGGCAATAAAAGCAAATGAAAATATTAGTAGATCGGAAG
>JAQUEG010000149.1 GCA_028685275.1 Bacilli bacterium | reverse complement strand
TGTCACCTTCCATCAATAAGGCCGATGGCATATTCCACGAATAATCTTTTAGGATGTCAAATGAATCATATTTTGTATTTGATTTATCCTTGTTTGATGATTGCTTGTCTGCACAAGATTCTAACCATCCTATCCGATTATTATTAATTTTATAAATATTTTGATTCTTCTCAAACGCAATTAAATTTTTCTTTAAATCAAAAAGATATTTTATCACAAAATCATTCTCCCCTCCAAAGTTAATCCCTTTCATTGCAATAGTACTCCGTATTTTATAATATGCTAGCTTATTTAGAAAAATCTAAATAAAAGAATAATTAATATATAATCTCTTTAACATCTAAAATTTATACTGCGTAGATGGATTATTTTGCTATACTATTTCTAAGTGATAGTATGGAATCTAGTACAGAAATTAATAATATTAAAGATTGCTAAAAAATTTGTGATTTCTTAATTGAATTTATTTAAAAAATGTTAAAACATGATTAATGGAAGTAATAAGACTTTTATTTTTGTGATAAATGTGATATTAAAAACTAAATATAATAAGATTATATTAGGGAGGGGTGTTTATTAAGAATATAGTTAGAAAATTAGAGGGATTAATTTATATTTTATTAGGCGTTGTTGCTGCAACCGTTGTTTTCATCCCCTTTACTTCTTTTTCAACAGATAATCTAGCAGAAATAATAGAAGAAATTACGGAAGTCTTACTATTTGCTATAATTATTTTATTGCCAGTACCAACTATATTCAATAAATATATTAAGAGTCCAAATTATAATAGTTTAAATAAGATAGTATATGTATTAAAGAATATACATATTGCTTTAGAAATTCTGTTTATAGGTTTACGTATTCTACATATGGAAATAAATCTTTTATTTGAATCAATAGAATGGGATTTTGAAATGGTAACAAGTATATTATTAAGTCTTATTCTTATTCCGACTGTTATTTATGCAATACTTAGAGTAAATAATTCAAAAAAATATCGTAAAATACATCGCTTCTTTCTTACCTTAACATACCTTACCTTTATTATTCACTTATTTCATTAATAATAATGGATTTGTAAAAAATAAAACAAGACCTATAAATTCAAAACGATTACTATAACATGGTTTTATAAATATAAAGAAAACTACAATTAAATTAAAATGATAGCTTTTAAACTATCATTTTATTATCTCGTAATTTGGTTTGGAAATTGTCTAGTAAATCCTTCTAAAAACATATCAGACATCATAAGGGCTTGAATTTCTATTTTATCAAATAGTTTTATGGCTTCCTCATATTTATTGGTGAGTATAGCTACTGCTTCATTTTTAGTGAGTGCTAAATGATTATAAAACATATTTTTAATTTCAGTTTCATTAAAGTAAGGATTAATACTGTTCATAAATCTTGCTATTTCATCAGCATTTTTATGCCACTTCTCATCAATTATCTTGACAGAGTTATTATCTCCTTTTTTAGCAGCTACAACTAAATCAGCAGCTATTGTTAAATGATCTCTTATTAAATTTTTAAATTGCTCGGCAATACTTTGATCATAAAAGAATGCAAATAGCTGCCCAAAATCATCAGCATTTTTAAGCAAACGATTAGTAACAAATTTGGTATCTAAAGTATCACTAGTTAAAGCCATAATTGTTATTTTGGTCCAAAAAATGTGTTCTTCCCATAATCTTCGGAGTTCATTGTTTAAATTTAAAAAAGTAATATTTTTTGTTGGTTTTTCATGTCTTAAATAATTATCATTTTGATATTGATATAATGAATCAATATAGTTAGGGTAATAAAAATCATTATCTTCTATTACTTCTCCATCATACAATTGGTCGAAATAATAAGGCATACCACAAAAATAACAACAATTATTATTGTTCATAAATTTCCTCCTATTAATTTTCAATTATATAGTATGCAATAAATTATATTGTGTTAATTAACTAATTTGAACTAAATATTTAAAACAAAAAAATACTGATTGATTTAATCAGTATTTTATTATTTATTAATACAATTATTAATGTTTATTAGCATATTGGGCGTGGTCTTGGACAACAGAAAAAGATAAAGAATAAAATAGCAATTACAATTATTATCCAAATAATTCCTATACCACTACCTGGATATGTGCCATATGGATAATATGGTGGATATCCACAGCCATAACCTCCATACATAGGTATCCCCTCCTTTTATATGTTTCTATAATAGGATATTCAACTTAGTGAATAATAATTGTATGTTACCACAGTTAAGTAAAATTTTTTGAGTATTTAATAATTAATTAACACTTACTGATAAATTTTTTCTTCATAAATTATAACTAAAGGGGGGGATTTATGTTTTTTTGGACATCTTTTCTCTTGGGTGGAGTTACAGGTTTAGCAATAGCACCTTGGGTTTACCATTACCGACCATATGCTTCATATAGAAGATTTAGATGGTAAAATATTTAATTTCTATTGTAGATACTTGATTAAGCGAAAGTCTAATAACAATAGCATTTGAAAGTATGTTGGATTTACTAAGATGTGTTAAAGGGTTTTACTCATCTGTACAAAAGTTATGTCAATAATTGGTTGCTTTTCTTAATTTTATTTTATATAATTATAATAGGAAGGTGTATAATTGTGAAAAAGAAGAAAGTATCAACTTCTAAAAGTAAGTT
>JAQUEG010000148.1 GCA_028685275.1 Bacilli bacterium | reverse complement strand
TTATTATAGACCATCGTCAACGACAATTATAGTTCTTGTTTTAGTTCCAATATTACCCATACTATCTTGTACTTTATAAACTACAAGGTAAGTATTTGGCACATCAGTATTTACTGTTCCGGTTATAACTAAATCATTAGTTATATTACCATCGATATTATCCTCGGCAGTTGCACCTGGTTCTATATACTCTTCACCTTTAGTAATAGTAACAGGATCAAGGTCTCCTTCACCAGGATTACCTTCTTCTACTGGTAATAAAGTAATTACTGGTACAGTCATATCGCTACCATCAGGACCTAAACCTTCATTTATATCAATATTGTTACTTGGATTAAGTCTTTCATATTCAATATCATCTTCAGTAAATCGTTGTTTAGTAAAGCCAAATTTAACTGCGATTCTTTTCCCAATAGAAGAGAAATCATAATTATCAATATCTTGTCCTTCAATATAAACATATACTCTAACTTTAGTAATACTATTAGGTGCTAAAGTCATAAATTGGGGACGACTAGTTCCTCTTAACAACTTCATTGTATCAGTAAAGTATGAATATGCAACTAATGGTGATACTTTTGGTGGTTCTGGTACATAAGTATTATATGCTGGACCATCATAAACATCAATGGCATCACCTGAAGCTATTGGTTTACTAACCGCATATGTTGGATAAGCAATACCATCAATAACTTGTAAACAATTATCACTAGTATAAGAATCCGCACTTACATCATCACCAACTCTTTGTAAACATGATTTTTCATACCATCTAATGGCATTACCAACATGATCACGATCATTTGGTTCCCATATTTGAGCAGTTCGACAAATACCAGTTATTTTATTCACTGAATCATCAGAACAAGTAATTTCCGTAATTATAGTATCATCAGTAGTAAAGCCACTAACACGACCAATTTGAGCAAAAGCAACACGAACTGAATTTTCAATACCAGTATCAGCAACCCCATCTGCTGCTACTGTTACTTCCGAATCTACCGTTAAATAAATTGCTTCTTCATCTAATTCATTTAATTCTTCAATATATTGAGTACCTGAAAAATTTCTAACAAATAAATCAAATACGACATAACCATCTTGTTCAGGTTCTAATACATCTTCCGTAAATCTGTAATTATTAACACGACTTGACATTAATCTATATCCACCAGGAGTTGGTGTATAACTTGCTTTTTCATATAATTTCATTCTTGAAGCATCAACATCCATTTCCCCAATAGTTGACATTGGTATTAAACCATCACCACCCCAACTATTAGTATGACCTACATATGAATTTTCTTCTAAAGTTGCTTTGGAAATACTAACTTCATAACTCCAAGAATTGCCATCAAAAGATAGCAACAAACTATCAGCTGCTGCTATGCTGATATCAAAGCTAGATACATTAACACTTCTCATTCCTACAAACCATGCGTATGTTGAAACAGCTAAAATTATAGCACTTAAAGAAGAAACCACGATGAGATTTTTTATACGTTTTGCACGTCCCTTATTTTGTTTTGACATAATAATACATCTCTCCCTCTATTTTTCTATAAACTCAGATTTAAAGTCCATGTGAATTTTAATTTCACCACCCAAAATATTATCTGTACATTCTGGATCATTACCTTCTATCCAAATAATAATGGTATACTTATTTATATTTCCTGGACGAAAATTTTCCACATGATCCCTTACCACAAGGGTATCTGATTCAAATGGTACAGTATTTTCCTCAGCACCACCTCTTTTAGAAAGCTTAGCATAA
This sequence comes from Bacilli bacterium, assembly GCA_028685275.1. Classification (GTDB taxonomy): domain Bacteria; phylum Bacillota_I; class Bacilli_A; order RF39; family UBA660; genus SKGN01. Next base: position 927 of record JAQUEG010000148.1, on the reverse strand, counting down.
GTAGTATCCTCACCATTTTTATAAACTCTAATTCGTACTGCCTCATCGACATTTTTTATAACATCATCAATAATCAATTCAGACCAATAATCAGATGTTTGATCACCAAGGTTTTCAATAAAAAATGTATAAGCAATATAATTATCTCCATTATGAGAACCACCATCATGATCATCAAGATCATTAGGTAACCATTTGTAAGAAATATTATCAAGTGATTCAAGCACTTCCGCATATATCTCACTTCGATACACTTTATAATTAATATCATCATAAATAATAATGTTTTTCTTATAATATAAATTACGATCTAATGTAACCGTAAAATTACCACTATTGTAAATAATACGACCAATTATATATAAAATAATTAATAATAACAATAGGATAAGTAAGGCTATTTTAGCAATCTTTTTGATCTTTTTTTTACGTTTTACTTTGCTAGCACTTAATTCAATTTTGTTATTCATTTCTTATCCATATCCTTTATATATGTACCATAATTCACTATTTTATATCATATATACTTACATTGTAACATAAATCGACAAATTGTCAATATATTTAAAACATTTTATTAATTATTATAAATTTGATTTATTAGCTAATATTATTGGGATTACTTTACAATTTACCATTTTATCTTCGCCATATATTTGCGAATAGTTATCATCAATTGATTTAACAGCAAAACTATTATCAATATCATATTCACTACTTGTCCAATAACAATCATTAGCAGTCAAATATAAAAATTGGGCATTTATAAAAGAATAATAACCATTATAATTAATCGCCCGATTTATTTCGGTATTTATTCGATTACCATAATTTAAATTACCAATAATTAAATCAGACATATTATCTCGAATTAAAGATGAATTTATAACATCAGTCGAAATAATTTTTAATATATCTTCAGCTAAT
>JAQUEG010000147.1 GCA_028685275.1 Bacilli bacterium | reverse complement strand
TATGATTACCAATTTAAAGAAGAAATTAAACAATCTGATTATAGTGAATTAACTAATGAAGAATTATTATCTAAAGTAAAAATGGTTAATCCAGATGTTAATATTGATTTTCATAATCGTAAGCGTTTAGTTAGATTATTAAATAAATATGAAAATAATATAATTGAAAATAATAATAAAAATAAATTATTATATGATGCGATATTTATTGGCCTTACTACTGATCGAAAAACTTTATATGAACGGATAAACAATCGCGTTGATGAAATGATTAAATTAGGTTTATTAGAAGAGGTTAAAGAACTATACAATAAAAAAGTTAGAAATCGTGTAATCGAAACGGCAATTGGTTATAAAGAATTATATCAATATTTTGATGGTGCTATTAATCTTGAAGATAGTATTGATTTAATTAAAAAGAACTCTCGTCATTATGCTAAAAGACAATATACTTGGTTTAAACATCAAATGAAATTAAAGTGGTTTTGGGTAGACTTTAATAATTTTGATAATACTAAACAAGAAGTAATGAATTATTTAGAAAAAGTAATAAAGTAAGGTTAAGGGTATTTATGAATTTAAAAATTATATATGAAGATAATCATTTAATTATTGTTGAAAAACCGCCTAATATTCCGGTGCAACGTGATGAAAGTAAAGATTTGGATTTATTAACTATGGTAAAACAATATATAAAAAAGAAACACCAAAAACCGGGGAATGTTTATATAGGATTAGTTCATCGTTTAGATCGACCAGTTGGTGGGGTTATGGTTTTCGCTCGTACTTCAAAAGCAGCGTCTCGTTTAAGTGAAATGATTAGAAATCAAGAATTTCATAAAACATATTTAGCAGTTGTTCATGGTCAATTAGAAAATAAAACAGGCAGTTTAGAAAACTATTTATTAAAAAATAATCAAATTAATAAATCTAAAATTGTTAATTCAGAAATGAAAGGATCTAAGTTAGCAGTTTTGTCTTATCGTGTTATTAAATATGATAGTATAAGCGATCTTAGTTTAGTTGAAATTAATTTGCAAACAGGACGCCATCATCAAATTAGAGTACAATTTAGTCATATTAATCATCCAATATTAGGTGACCAAAGATATGGAAAAAAAAGTGATAAAGGATTACCGATTTATTTATGGGCGAAAGAAATATCCTTTACACATCCTGTTAATAAACAAACTGTAAAATTTAAGTGTATACCAAGTTGGTTTACTTTACATTAATTATTGATATTTAGGTTAAAATAAAATATAATAGTTTTATAATGAAGGAGGACATATGAAAAAGATTATTGTTTTTAGTTCAATTATATTAGCTTTAATATTAATTACGGGGTGTACTAAAGTTGGTAAATATCAAGAAGGAACTTATTATGCTTTTGATGAAGAAACACAATACATGGTCACTATGTATGTAAATGAGAAAGGTGTAATTAAAAGTGTATTATTTGACGCAATTTATCCAACTGGATGTGCCACTCGAAATGTATTAGACGATACTTGTAAATTAATTACTAAACAAGCATTAGGTGATGCTTATAATATGAAAGCATCTAGTAAAATTGGTAAAGAATGGTATGAACAAGTAAATACTTTTGCGGAAAAAGTAATCAAAGAACAAGGTATTAATTGGGTTGAATTTAAATATCGTGTTGAAGTTGATAATGCATATCAATTTACCGCTGAACAACCAACTGGTGCATCGGAAACTGATAAAACCTATACGGATTCAGTTAGTGGGGTAACTATTCATGTTGACAATTTACATCGTCTTATTTCTGATGTTTTAGAGCAAGCTAAAAATGAATAAATTGTATTTAAAGTGAAGGTGGAAAAATGAAAAAACAAATTATATATTTTAGTTTTTTAGTAATGTTAATTGACCAAATAAGTAAATTAATTATTACTAATATAATAATTCTTAATGATAATATTCAAGTAATTAAAAACTTTTTTTATCTTACGTATATTCAAAATGAAGGAGCAGCTTGGAATCTTTTATATGGAAATCGTTGGTTTTTAGTACTCTTTTCATTATTTGCTTTATATATTGTTATTAAGTATTTTCTATTAGATATTAATATTGTGTTAAAAGAAAAGATTGGGTATATATTATTAATTGGTGGTATATTAGGTAATTTAGTTGATCGTGTTATTTATGGTTATGTTATTGATTGGCTTGATTTTTATATTTTCGGTTATAATTATCCCGTTTTTAATATAGCGGATGCTTCGATTGTAATCGGCTCAATTCTAGTTATTTGGGGCTTATTAAAAGGTTCGAAAAAATGAGAATTATTAACGTAAGTGAGGATGATTATAATTTAAGAATTGATAAATATTTAATTAAAGAATTAGGTTATACTCGTAGTAAAATTCAAAAATTAATTAAAGATGGTAAAATATTAGTTAATGATAAACAAGTTAAAAATAATTATATGGTAAAAATTGATGATGATATAGTAGTTGACGATGAAAGTGAACCAGTTATTAATATTAAGCCGGAAAAAATTAGTCTAGATATAGTTTATGAAGATGATGATTTAATTGTTGTTAATAAACCAAGTGGGATGTTTGTACATCCTGCTTTTGGTCATTATCAAGGAACTTTAGTTAATGCTTTAATGTATTATTGTCAACAGTTAAGTAATATTAATGGGATAATTAGACCAGGGATTGTGCATCGTCTTGATAAGGATA
>JAQUEG010000146.1 GCA_028685275.1 Bacilli bacterium | reverse complement strand
ATATATAATAAAATTGTTGATTTGAATACAGAAGTAGATCGTGATTGTGAAATTAATTTTTATGATATAACTAATTTAGATGGAAATCGTGTTTATGAAAGAGGATTATTATTTTTATATATTCGTGCGGTTAAGGATGTTCTAAATTGTGATGTTATGATTGAACATTCAATTGATCGAGGCATTTATACAGAAATATTAAACGATACTAAAACAATTAGTGAAGAAGATGTTTTAAAGATTGAAGCAAAAATGCGGGATTTAGTTGGGACAAAAATACCATTTGAAAAGAAAAGTATTATTCGTTTAGATGCGATTAATTATTTTGAAATTAATAAACAATTTGATAAAGCCGAATTATTAAAATATATTAGTAATACTTATATTAATTTATATAAATTTGGCAATATGTATGATTATTTTTATGGCGAAATGCCAATTGATACATCGTATTTAAATCATTTTAAATTAACTTTTGTTCATCCTAATGGAATTGTTGTACGATACCCTAATTTATTTATTGGGTGTCAAATTGCTGATTATCGTGAACGAAAAAAATTATTTGCTGAATTTAGGAAATATCATCAGTGGTGTCAAACAATCAAAGTTAGAAGTGTAACTGAGTTAAATAAGATAATTGCAAATAGTGAAATAAGTAATTTGATTTATCTTAGTGAAGTAGAACAAAATAGTCGCCTTATTAATATTGCTGAAACAATTAATAAAAACAAAGATATTAAAATTGTTTTAATTGCTGGACCTTCTTCATCTGGTAAAACTACTACTTCCCATAAATTATCATTATATTTAAGAAGTATGGGGCGTACTCCGCATTCATTATCAATTGATGATTATTTTCTTGATCGGGAAGAAACTCCTAAAAAAGAAGATGGCGAATATGATTTTGAATCAATACGTGCTCTTAATTTAGATTTATTTAATCAACATTTAAAACAATTGTTAAATTATGAAGAAGTATCAATACCAGAGTATAATTTTGTTTTAGGAAAGTGTGAATACAATAATAAAAGATTAAAACTAGATAAAAATGATATACTAATTATTGAAGGATTACATGCCTTAAATGAGGAATTAACTATTTCGATTGAACGCTCTAATAAGTATAAAATATATTTATCACCTTTAACGAGTATTAACCTTGATTATCATAATCGTATTAGTACTACTGATAATCGTTTATTAAGAAGACTTATTAGAGATAATCGCTATCGTGGTTATAATGCTAGTGAAACTTTATCAACTTGGCAGTGTGTACGAGTAGGCGAAGAAGAATATGTTTTTCCATATCAAGATGAAGCCGATGTTATTTTCAATACATCTTTAATTTATGAATTAGGAGTATTAAGAGTATATGCGGAACCATTATTATTTTCAGTTGATGAGGGTGATCCTAATTATGGGGAAGCATTAAGATTAATTAATTTACTGCGTAATATATTACCAATAACTAGTACTAACATTCCCCTTGATTCAATTATTAGAGAATTTATTGGTGATAGTTATTTTAAAGAAAAAGAATAGGAGATGAAAAAATGGCAATTAAAGTTGCAATTAATGGTTTTGGGAGAATTGGGAGATTAGTATTTCGGATTATGGAGGAAGATTCTGATTTTGAAATCGTCGCAATTAACGATGTGGGGAAGATTGAAGACTTAGCATATTTACTAAAATATGATACAGTTCATGGTCGCTACAGGGTGGATGATATTAAAGTAGAAGGAGAACAAATAGTTATTGGTAATCATTCAATTAAAGTATTTGCTGAAAGAGAACCAGGTAATTTACCATGGAAAGATTTAGGCATTGATATTGTTTTTGAATGCTCTGGTGTTTTCACTACCAAAGAAAAAGCTTATCCTCATATTGAGGCAGGTGCTAAAAAGGTTATTATTTCAGCACCAGCCGGAGATGAAGTTAAAATGATTGTTTATAATGTTAATCAAGAAACTCTAACTGGTGAGGAAGAAATAATATCAGCCGCTAGTTGTACTACTAATTGTTTAGCGCCAGTTTTAAAAGTAGTAGAAGATAACTTTGGCATTAATAAAGGTTATATGACTACTGTTCATGCTTATACTAATGATCAAAATACTTTAGATGGACCTCATCGAAAAGGAATCAAATCAAGAAGAGGAAGAGCAGCAGCTGCTAATGTAGTACCAACATCAACCGGGGCGGCAAGTGCAATTGGTGCAGTAATTCCTAGTTTAAATGGTAAGATGGATGGTAAAGCTTTAAGAGTACCAGTTCAAGATGGATCAGTAATTGATTTAGTGTTAGAATTAAACCGAAATACAACTGTAAAAGAAATAAACCAAGTATTTAAAAATAGTGCTAATGAAACCTTAAAATATACTGAAGATCCCGTAGTCTCAAGTGATATTATTGGTACTCATTGTGGAGCCTTATTTGATAGTTTAAATACCGATGTATTAGAAGTAGAAGGCAAGCAATTAATAAAAGTATTAGCGTGGTATGATAACGAAATGGGTTACAGTGCGCAGATGGTTAGAACTGGTAAATACTTTGTTGAATTAAGTAAATAAAAGGATTATTGTTAAATAAAGCAAAAGAGCAAAATTGCTCTTTTTTTATTAAAAATCACAAAAAAATGTCAATATTGACATTTTTTTCGGGGGGGGTAGACTTACAAAAAATACCATGTTATAATTTAATCAATGGTAGGAAAGGAAGGAGTAATAAGTAA
>JAQUEG010000145.1 GCA_028685275.1 Bacilli bacterium | reverse complement strand
CATGGGAGACCGGCGAGATGAGAGAGAAAACCGACGACGGGGCAGATCTTGGCATCTACCCGATCGGACAGATCACGGTTGCAGGTCAGCCGCTCCGCCACTGGCAGGGCGGATGGGGATTGGCGATTAACCCCCGAATCGAAGAGAATCCCGCTCAGGTCGCGCTGGCGGAAGCCATGATCGGCGAGATCGTGAATCCCGCCTACGCAGTCGATCTGTTTAAGGCGACCGGCAAGATTTTGGAAAACGTGACCGCGGACGACTATGAGGCCTCCGACCTTGATGAGATCGACAAAAAAGTCATCGCGGCTGTGATCGACTCCTTCCACGTGTCTCCCGGAAGACCGCTGTTCCAGCAGTTCGGACCTGTGTGGGATACCTGGAAAAATGCCATCCTGTCATGGAACAGTGTCGTTCCCGCCGATGTGGAAGCGGCCTACGGCGAACTGAAAGCGTCCTTTGACGCCATGATGGCCGATTTGAAATAATCACAAGCTGTCATAAGAGAAATTAAATGGAAAGGCGGGATATCCAAACGATAACCCGCCTTTCCTGCTATGATAGATATACTTCTTGGCAAGGTTATGTAGAGGCAGCGTATGGAAAAGCAAATGGGGCATCGCCGGGAATTGAAGCAACGGCACAAACGGCAGTTGACCGTCTTAATCGCATGGTGCGCAGCACTTGTTGTCATCGCCGCCATCGAGGCTACTCTTCTCATCGGACCGGAAGGTTTCCAAGTTTGGAAGGAGCTGTTCCCCCAAGCGACCCCCGGCGACTACTCCGCTTTTGTGCTCACACGATTTCTCTTCGACCTGATGGTCCCCGTCTCACTTTCCCTGTACACTTACTTTACCATTGAGAAAATCGGAACACCCCCTGTCTACCGCCTGATATGGGGCGCTGTTATTCTAATCGCCGTGATGTGGAAAATCTTGCGTTTTGACACATCATCACCCTTTTGGTATACGACGATCGCCCTCATGGTGGGATTATTTTTCACCGTGATCAATCTCCACCGTCTCGAGCCGACGAATGAAGAAAGAGAGAGCGTATGAACCCGAAAGATACCATCCGAAACGAGATCGGCGTTGAATGCAGGCGCAAAAATCTTGAACTTTGTCATTCGCCCGACATCACCGATGAAGATAAAAAAGCGTACACCCTTTTACGCCAACAAGCCCGGGATGAAGAAAAGGTATTCTTGCAAAAAAAACCCGAGCGAAAAGCAGCTTTTGAAGCACTCATTCTAGATACAGATCCCTCTGTCCGCCGCTACCTTTTGGAAGCACAAGAAAATGAAGCGCGCGCCGCGTTTTACCAAGAGCTAATCGACCTGGATTACGATTTTGAGCTCCAATACGTCATCGCAAAAGAAAAAGCCCAACAGCTCCCCCAAATTGCCGCCCTGCGTCGGGAGTTGCTGTTAGAACGGCAAGACGCAGAACAAGCGTTAAAAAAGGTCAAGTCCGAAAAGCACGAAGAGGCCATTCGAGTCTTTTCGGACGCACGGAAAAAGCATCGCCAAAAACTAAAAGATGAGATCGCTCTGCTTAAAAAAGCCCGGCACGAAGCTATAATCTCCCCTAAAGCCTTTGCCAACGAGAAAAGAGAGAAAAAGCTGGAGACAAGAGACGAAATTGCCGTCCTGAAACGTCAATTGCCGGTAAGAAGAGAACAAGAACGACTCCGTCATGTCCGCCACCGGCTGCGCCATGACATCAAAGGCCGGCTTCGCGTCCTTCACTCAGACATCGCAGACCACGCAAGAAATATTCCTGTTGAAATCAAAAAGCAAAAACCCCTCATTTCATACTTGACATGGCCCCTGCCGGGACTGGGGCAATTGCTTTTGGGACAATATGTGAAGGCCGCGCTTTTCTTTATAGGGTCGCTTTTCACCTATCTTGTCGCCATTCCCTACGCCCTGGGTCGTCATAACTATCGCGGAAAAGGTCTGTTCGGCCTTATTTCATTGGCCGAAGGCGGCTCACGACTCGACCGCTCCGTCATTTTCATGGTGGAAGGCGTCATCGCGATTATCTTGCTATTGATGGGACTTTTGATCCTCTACCAATCCTATCGCGATGTCAGGCGCGTTGAAACAAGAATGATCCAAGGGGTTCGAAAGAACAACTGGTTCGAAACAAGGACTACCATCCGAAGGGAAGGTTTCCCCTTCTTTGCCTCAGCGCCCGCGGCCCTTGTCACGATCTTCATCGTGCTCCTGCCGATCGCGGTGACCATCCTGATCTCCTTTACCAACTACGACCCCTCCCACCAGTCAAAATTCAGCTGGACAGGGCTTTTAAACTACAAACAAATTGTCTTGGGGCAGGGGATTGCCGGAGGCCCCTTTTGGTATATCACGGGCTGGACCATCCTTTGGACAATCTTTGCCACCTCCCTTGCCATCCTGATCGGCTTCGTGCTGGCACTGTTGGTGAACCAGGACCGCATCTACGGCAAAAGACTATTCCGTACCGTCTACCTGCTCCCCTGGGCCGTACCTGCCTTTATCACGATCATGTTCTTTTCGATCATGTTCTCACCGTCAGGGCCGTTAACCCTGGCATTGTCCTCAGTTTTAGGCAAGACGGTGAACATCAAGTACCTGACCTGGGGCACGAGGGCGGTCCTGATCTTCCTTCAGGGGTGGCTTGGGAGTTCTTACATCTTCCTTTTGTGTACGGGTATTTTGCAAGGAATACCCAACGATCTTTATGAAGCCGCCCGCATCGACGGGGCAACAGGATTTCAGGCG
>JAQUEG010000009.1 GCA_028685275.1 Bacilli bacterium | reverse complement strand
ATAATAATTCTTTAATAGTATTCAATAGTGGTTATTTAATGGAATTAGGAATGTCTTATGGTTCTTTAGATAATCAAATTTTAAGAGCAACTAGATTAGAATCTGTATTAAGAACAAGAAAAAAGATTTAATTAGAATACTAATTATCTTTTTTCTTTTTTGCGAAAAGAAAATCATTATTATTATAATGTTGGTATATTATATAATATACTAATATTAGGTTCTAAGTTGTCTAAAAGTAAATTATATAGTATAATTGGCAGTATAAAAGAGGTGCAAAAAATGAAATTTTTAAAAAAGTATAAATGGTTATTAATTATAATTGTATTATTAATAATTTTAGGAATACTAGCATATTATTTATTTTTTATGTTATATAATGATTCTAGTGTTTATGGAAATCGTTTACAAGGAATTACCAAAAATGAAATAAAAGAAGATTTAAAAAATGATATTATTAATAATTTAACAAAAAATGATGAAATAAAAGAAGCGCATATTGATATTAAAGGTAAAATTGTTAACATTGTAACGAATATGAAAGAAAACGCTGAACTTGATGAAGTAAAATTAACATTAGAATCAATATTAAATAAATTTTCGGAAGAACAATTAAATTATTATGATTTGCAATTTTATATTACTTGGGAAGAAAATGAAGAGCGAATTCCGTGTATGGGTTATAAAAGTAAAAAAAATACTTTTATAACATGGAATAAAAGTAGTTAAGGTGGTAAATAAATGAAAGCAAAAAAAAGAAGTAAAAAAATAATATTTATAATGTTTGCGGTTATTATTGTAATTAGTGTTTATGCATACCGGACTTTTAATTTAGACCAAAATAAAGGGATATTGAATCTTAGTTTATTTGAAAAAAGGTGGTTGGAAGATAATAAAAACAAGATGATAGATATTGCCATTCCTAATAATTTACCAATTTTTGGCAAAGAAGGAACTGGTATTTTCTTTTCATTTTTAAATGATTTCATATTAGAAACCGAATTAGATTTCAATATGATTTCTTATAATATTAATAACCAGGCGCCAGAAACTACTAATGCTTTTAAAATTGTTAAAAATAATCAAAAAATAAAAGAAAATGATTTTACTTTTTATGAAGATAATTATGTAATATTAAGTAATAAAAATTTAAAGATTAATGATTTAGATAGTTTAAATAACAAAACAATTGGAGTTTTAACTAATAACCATAATATAATAAAGAATTATTTAAAAAAGTATAATTTAACTTATATTATGGCTGAATCGATTGAACAACTGATTACAACTTTTAATAATGGAGAAGTTAATTATATTATTTTAGCGAGAAATGCATATTTAGATGAAATTATAAAAAATAAATATCATGTAGTTTACATGTTTAATGATTTAGCAGATAAATATGTATTATCAATAGATGAAAAACAAAATCGTTTTAGTTCAATTATAAATAAATATTATCATTTTTGGCGTAATAATCATTTAGATAAAAATTATAATGAAGAAATGTTTAATATATATTGCGATATTAATAATATAAATGAAGAAGCAAAAGCATCCTTTCGGGGCAAAAGATATACTTATGGTTATATTGAGAATATTCCATATGACTTATATTCTTATGGGGAATTAACAGGTATTAATCAAGTTTTTATTGATGGCTTTGCTAATTTTGCTGAAATCGAATTTATTTATCAAAAATATAATAATGTTAATGATTTACAAGAAGCTATTCGCAATAATAAAGTTGATCTTGTTTTTAATTACTATAATTTTTCTAAATTAGGAAACAATATTTATAGTACGATCTCACCAATTAATAGTGATTATTTAGTACTTGCTCATATTCGCAATGATATAGTAATTGATTCGTTTCAAGGGTTAAATAATAAAGATATCAATATGATAAAGGGAACGAAATTATTAAATTATATTAATATAAATATTGATGCTAATTTCCATACATATGAAAGTATTAGTAAACTGAAAAATGAAAACGAAAATTTGTTGGTAATTGATTATAATACGTATCAATATCATAAAAATCGTCAATTGAAAAAATATAATATTATATATCAAGATACAATTGATTTTAATTATAATTATTTAGTTAATAATAATGAAAATAAATTATTTTATGATTTATATCAATTTTATTTAAATAATATTAATCATAATCAATATGTATTAACAGGAATTAATAATTTATTATTAAATTATAATATTATTAATTTATCATTTTTATGGTTATATATTGTTTTAATACCAATTTTAATTATTATTATGGGAATTATAGTATCAAAAAGGAAAAAAATGCGTGCTACTAAAAAGTATAGTGCTGTTAAACATATTGATCCACTTACGTCATTAAAAAATAGATATTATTTAAATAATAATATTGAAAATTGGGAAGATAATAAAGTATATCCACAAACGGTAATTATTATTGATTTAAACAATTTAAAGGAAATAAATGATAATTATGGTCATGATGAAGGTGACCGTTTAATAAAAGCAGCTGCTAATATATTAATTAATAGTCAAATAGAAAATACTGATATTATTCGAACCGATGGTAATGAATTTTTAATTTATATGGTTGGTTATGATGAAAATCAAGTTATTGATTATATACGGAAGTTAGAACGTATGTTTAAAGACCTTCCTTATGATCGGGGTGTTGCTATTGGTTATAGTATGATTATGGATGATATTAAACTAATTGATGATGCAATAAATGAAGCGGTATTAGAAATGCTTACTAATAAAGAAATAAAAAAACAGGATAGTAAATAGGTAGGCGGTATTATGGTTAAATCATTAATAAAAAAATTTGTTAGGCGTTTGAAAAAAGTATTTAATTTACCAGTAATGCAAGTTTTGCCAGGAAGTTTGGCATTTTACTTTGTTTTATCAATTATTCCAATTATTTCCTTGGTCGGTTTATTAGGATCGCTTTTTTCACTTTCAGTTGATAATTTTATTGATTTTATTAATAATTCCTTTCCTCCGGCTACTAGTAATTTAATTGTTCCTATCATTGAAGGTAAAGGATTTGATTTTAGTGTTTTAGTTTTTATAATTTCGGCTTTTCTTTTGGCGTCTAATGGTACACATACGATTGTAGTCATTTCTAATATGTTATATGATTTAAAAAACAAGAATTTTTTAAGGACCAGAATTAAAGCAATTTTACTAGCTTTTATGATTGTCTTTTTATTAGGTTTTATTCTTATTGTGCCAGTATTTGGTGATAGTATTTTGACGGTTATTAATAATTCAAATATTTTTAAACACTTTTCTGATGAAATATTATTAATTTATCGTATTTTAGAAATTCCTTTATCATTTTTATTTATTTATTTTATAATAAAATTAATATATACAATTGCACCAGAAAAACAAATAAAAAGTAAAAATGCTACTTATGGTGCATTATTTACTACTATTAGTTGGATGATTGCTACTAAAATATATTCTTATTATGTTTCTGTTTTTGCTACATATGATATTTTTTATGGTAGTATTGCTAATTTAATTATTTTATTAATTTGGATATATTTATTATCATTTATTTTTGTTATTGGTTTAGCATTAAATGCAATTAGGGACAAATAATGATTTAAAATCAAAAAAATGCATATAATAATAACGATGGATATCTTATCAAGTGCCGATAAGTATTCATTATCATAGACTACAATTGGGATATAATCTTATTTTGTAGTTGGTCTATTTTAGATAAAGTGGTTGTGTAAACCACTTTTTTTTATTTGAAAAAGTTTATAAAAAGTGCTATACTTTAAGCATTGAATTATATTAATGGAGGAATACATGAAAAAGAAATTGATGAAATTCTTTATTAAAATAAAAAAATATAATTATAAAAAATATATTCATGAAAACATTTTGTTTTTAACTACTGTTATTAGTTTATTAATAAATGCAACTTTGGTACGTTTTTTTACTGTTGGCAATTATTTTGAAATAAAACCATTATTAGCTGATTTAGCAATTACTATTTTTTTATGTTCTTTTGCGTATCTTTTTAGACCAAAAAAAAGAATTAATTATTATATGACATTATCTGTATTTTTAACTTTTATTTGTCTTGCTAACAGTGTTTACTATACATTTTATACTTCTTTTATTTCTGTTTCCTTAATATTAACTTCGTTACAAATTAGTGAAGTAGGCGATGCTGTTGTTGAAAATGTTTTACAATTAAAGGATTTTGTTTTATTAATTCAACCATTTATAGTTTTATTTGTATATCGGAATTTAAAAAGGAGTCAATATTTTGGAAAAGAAAAATTAGGTTATGGTCGAAAAATAATGATTCCTAATTTAATTTTTGCTTTTTTTCTATTTCTTTTGTTTTTTTCTACTTTAACGGGAGTAGAACTTAGTCGCTTAAATAATCAATGGAATCGTGAGTTTTTAATTATGAAAGTAGGTGTTTATACCTATCAAATAAATGATATTGTTAAGAGCTTAGAACCTCGTATTCACGCTTTTTTTGGTTATGAAGAAGTAGCAAGAGAAGTGGCAGATTATTATAAAAATAATCAATTAGAGCATAAAACTAATAAGTATACAAATATATTCAAGGGGAAAAATATTATTACAATTCATGCTGAAAGTATTCAAACATTTGCTATGGATTTAGAGTTTAATGATGAGGAAGTTACACCAAATTTAAATAAATTAGCGCGTGAAGGCCTGCATTTTACTAACTTTTATTCACAAGTAGGGGTTGGTACTAGTAGTGATAGTGAGTTTACATTAAATACCTCACTTATGCCTTCTAGTATTGGAACGGTATTTGTGAGTTATTGGGATCGAGAGTATATTACAATTCCTAAATTATTAAAAGAACAAGATTATTATTCATTTAGTATGCATGGTAATAACGGTACTTTTTGGAATCGTTTGGCAATGCATAAACAATTGGGCTATAATCGATATTATCATAAAGCAGATTTTGTTATTGATGAAAAAATTGGGTTAGGTTTATCTGATAAATCATTTTTTCGACAAGCGGTTCCTAAAATAAAAAACATTGCTGATAAGTATAAAAATTTTTACGGGACAATGATTATGTTAACTAATCACACCCCTTTTTCAGAAGTTGAAGCTTATGGTGAGTTTCCGGTTGATATGAAAATTGAAGTTACTAATGAAGAGGATATAACTGAATTAGTAAGTGTTCCATATATGGAAGGAACAAAGTTGGGTAATTACTTAAAAGCAACTCATTATGCGGATGAGGCTTTAGGACAATTTATTCAGGATTTAGATAATGAAGGTTTGTTAGAAAACACGGTGATTATTATTTATGGTGATCATGATGCTCGTTTGCCCAAAAAAGATTATATTAAACTTTATAATTATGACCCATATAACGATGAAGTAATTGATAAGGATGACGAAATGTATGTTCCAGTTGATTATTATACCTATGAATTAAATCGAAAGGTGCCTTTTATTATTTGGACTAAAGATAAAAAAATTAAAAAGGAAGTTGATTTAGTAATGGGTATGTATGATATTTTACCAACCCTAGGTAATATGTTTGGTTTTCATAGCCCATATCAATTAGGAACTGATATTTTTTCAGTAAAAGAAAATGTAGTAGTGTTTCCTAATGGAAATTGGTTAACTAATAAATTATATTATAATAATCAAAAAGAGGAATACTTATTGTTAGAAGATACGGTGATTACACAAGAATATATTGATAAATATATAGAGCATGCAGATAATGTTTTAACCATTTCTAATTATATAATTATGTATGATTATATTAGGCGACAAAAAGAAACAGAAATGTTAATGCAAGAATATAAGGAGTGATCAATATGAACAAAAAAACAATCAATATGCTTATTTTAATTATATTATTAATTATTGTTAGTTTTATTATTTATTTTTTTTATAGAGATAATAAAACTGATGATAATGATAATAAGGTAGAAGTATTAGAAGAAATTAAAGCATATGATTATCAATTAACAGTTGATAAAACGGATTTATTTAAGGAATTATTTGCTGAATTAGCTAATTTATTAAAAGATGATGACTATGATGAAAAGAATTATGCTGAATTAGTAGCAAAATTATTTGTAACTGATTTTTATGATTTGGAAAGTAAAATAACTAAAGATGATGTTGGCGGCTTACAATTTATATCACCAATGATTAAAGACAATTTTTTATTGAAGGCAAAAGACACTATATATCATCATATTGAAAGTAACATATACGGTGACCGGAAACAAGAATTACCATCTGTTACTAAAGTAGAGATAATAGATATTAAATCCGTAACTTTTCAATATGAAGATATCATTGATGAAAAAGCTTATGAATTAATTATTGGTTGTAAATATAAAAAGGATATGGATTATTCAAATGAAATAAAATTAACAATAATACATGAAGGTTCAAAACTTAATATTGTTGCTGTTGAATAAAAAATAACGAAATTATTCGTTATTTTTTTATGGATTAATTTCAGTCTCATCCTCCAGCTCTTCTTCTGGTTCTTCTTTGTTGTTTTCATAAAAGTAATACTTAATAATTAATTCAGCGCTCATATCTTTTACTTTGGTACTTTCATTTACCGATTGTTCAAAGATAACTAAATGGTCTTCTTCATTATTAGTCATTACTTTTTCTTTTGTGACAATAAAGTTATAAACAATGGAATTTAGCCAATCATCAACATTACTTATTTTTTCATTAATAAATTTTGGCATAAAACATACTGGGTTTTCTTCATTTTCCGTTAAAGTACAATTAACTTTGTTCGGATTAGTTGTTTCAACTTTTTCTACAATTGTTAAAATAATCCCCTCGTTTTTATTTATTCTTGATAATAAAGATTTAGAATGCATATTTTGTTTGATTATTTGGTTATTTGTATAATTAGGATCATCAGATTGGATTGTTTCAAATGTTATTTTAATATCATGTTGCAAGCCCCAGTTAAGAGCATATTCTTTATCTTTTGATGTAAAATCAGGCACCAGTTGAATTTTACTTTCACCATAATATGGTCCTTCCCCAATTTTTTTCTTTTCATAAGGCTCTTTAATTGAATAAGTAAAAGTTTTTATTGGTTCTTGGTCAATTAAATCAAGATTAATTTTCATGGCTTTAATAACATCATTAAGACTACCTTTATAGTAAGCTTGCATTGATAAATCACGATATGAAGATGGATAATATATCGATAAACCATATGTTTTTAGAAATAACTGTTGAAAAGCAAGCGGTTCGTTGTTGCTTTTGCTATGTTTAATTATATCTTTACCAATATTATATAAAGATAAAATTTGTTTAGTAGAGAAGTTAGTGGCAATATTATTTTCAATCACTTCTAAAATATCATAAAACTGGTTAATATTATTAATGTTTTTAGATTCATTTAAAATTGCTTTTAAAACTAATTGTTGGTTTAAGCCACGACCAATATCTCCTCCTGGTGCGTCATAACGATTACGAGAAAGTGCTAGAGCTTCTTCGCCGTTTAAACGTTGCCAACCTTTATCTAAACAAATTTCTTTGTTGCCTCTCTGGCGGTCACTATTTTGTTCACAGAATTTCATTGGCACATCTACCTCAATACCACCTAGAACATCAACCAATTTAACAACACCTTTAAAGTTAACTTTCACATAATAGTCAATATTAATATCGATTAGTTTTTCAATGGTAGCAACCATACATTTTTCACCATACCAACTAGCATGAGTTATTTTAGTTTGATAATTATTGCGACAAGTAATTGGTACTAGTGTATCACGAGGAATACTAAGAATAGTAGCATTTAATGTTTTCGGATTAAAAGTAATTAACATTAAAGCATCCCCATTCGCATTTGCATTAATATTTTCTGACTTATCATCAATTCCCATAATTAGTAATGTAAATGGTTTAGTTATTTTGGTGTTTTGGTATTTTTCTTGTTCTTTTATTCTTTTTTCTTTAGTAATAATAATATTAGTATCATTTTTTATATTTTGAAAAAGTTCGTCATCAGAAAACATTGATACATAATTCCCAGGAACAAATATAGCATCTACTTTTTTCTCATATAAATCGCTAATCATTAAAATAAAACTATCATATTTATTGTATGTATTATTTTTCGCTAATTGATTTTCTTCTATTATTTCCTGGCTAATAATGTAGCCGTCAATACTATCTTCATCATTTATAATTCCAATTTTAATATTTTTAATATCATTAATTGTTTTGATATTACTATCAGCTAGTGTAATTAAACTTGTTGTATAAACAATTTCTTTTTGACTAATGGTATTGATTGTATTATACATTTTATTAATGTTATAAGATATTACTGCTTCAATTATGATAAATAAAATAATAGTTAAAACATATATTGAAAATAATACGATCTTTTTTCTTTTTATAATATTAAAACCAATAAAAAGAAATATAAATAAAAGAAGAATTAAAATAATAATAATAATAACACGGAATAAAGTTTCAATTCCAGTCAATAAACTTAGTAAATAAATTAAATAACTAGTGACTATAAGACATAAAGAATAGGCAGTTATTATAGTTATAGGATTTAAAATATTTTTAGCAATAAAAGGAAATATCTTTTTCATGTTGCAACAACTTCTTTCTATAATTAATATTAATTATATATTAAAAAAAATACCTTTACAATAAGTTTTGGTATTTCTTTTAAATATTTTTTCATTTAATGTTAAAAATTAAACTTTCTTTTTATTTAATGAATTTTTTATTTTTTTTATTGTAAATAATTGAATAACAACAATACTAATTAAAATAACAATAGTAATAGCAGTCATAATTAAAAGTGGTAAATAATTTTGCAATAAATCTTTAATAGTAATATTATTATTGTTAAATCGTTGAAATACTTCATCAGTTTTATCGTAAGAGTATAAATTATATTCACCGGTTGTTACATTCATGGCATAAACTAATAAAAAAGCATTATCTTGTTTGTTAACCCAACCTTCTATTTCAATATTATTAATAGTGGTTTTAGTTGGTTTATAATTATTTGGTATTTTAATATTAGTTGGTGGTGTTGATAGATAAAGACGCATAATACCATTATTAATTTCATTATATTTTGTATATTTTTCTTGGTTTGGATCATAAATGAACAAACTGCTTTCGCCATCTTTATTTTTTAAAGCAATAAGAATAAATTTAGTGATATTATTTTCATAAGCAACAACTTCAATACCATTAATTGGGATGGAAGTTTGGATATAATTATGAGGGACAGTAGTAAATGGTGTGTTTTTAATTATTGTATATTTATTACCATTAATATTTACTTCAATTGGATTTTCGTCAATAATATAAGTATTAATAGTATATGTTTTTGTTGTTCCATCTTCGGCGGTTACTTTTATTTCAAATACATTAATACCTTCAGTTAAAGTTACTTCGCCGTCACCAATTATACTAGATTTATCATCTTCGGGGTTAGCGGTAATGATAAACTTATCAATTAATTCATTAATATTAATATCATATTCAGTTATATTTGGATCAAAAGAAGGCGATAATGTTCCTTTTGAAGGTAATAGTTCCTTTAAATTCGCATTACTAGATTTTTCAATAATAACTGGTTTACTAACAGTAACGGTAGTACTTTTTTTAGTAATTGCCATTTCTGTTTCGTTATCATAATCAATAATAGCGGCATCACGAACTGCAACTGTTGTTTTCCCAGTTTTTAATGTTTTAAAAGTATAAGTATATGACGCTGATTTTTTTGTGCCATCACCATAATCAACAATATATGTATTTGGCGTTGAACTAATTAATTTTAATATAGAACTATCATAATTAAGAACAAATTCCCAAGCACCAATTGGTGCTGCACTAGATACGGTAACAGTTATTTTAACGTTATTACCAATTAAAACATTAGTACTTGATGCTTTAACACTAAATGTCCCAGTAACTGCATTAACTGTTTCTATATTAAAAATAAAAGTAATTAAAACAGTAAAAATAAATAATAATAAATAATTTGTTTTTTTCATTTCATACCTCCTATTGCGCAATAAAAGCAGCGCCCAATATATGTTTTTGAATTTTTAATAAATCATGAATTGATACTTTCCCATCTTTATTTGTATCAGATGCGGTTAAATATTCAGCATTTAATTTTTTAGAACCTAGTAATTGTTTTTGAATAATTAATAAATCTAAAATAGTAATTTTACCATCACCATTAACGTCACCGTATAAAACAGCAGTTTGGGCAAATGATTCTTCATTAATCGTAATTATTATTTGATCACCAGTACTAATTTTCCCGCTTTGCTTTAGAGCGCCATTTTTATTTTTAATGGTAAAATTAATCGTTGGCGTATATTGGTCAATATTATTTAAAATAGTACTGATTTCGGTATTTAACTTTATTCCACTAATATAATTATTATGATTACGCCAATTTAAGTTAGCTAATATTTCGTTAATTGTAATTGGAACGTCATCACTTTTAATGATGTTAAGAGTATAAGTTCTAGTTGTTTTATTTTCCGCTTCAATGATTATTTCAATTTTAGTATTAGTATCATTTAATGTTTTAGTTCCAGTTCCAGATATAATTTTAGCTTTATCACTAATCTTACTAGCACCAATAATAACATTATTAGTAATTTCTGTTACATAAATATCATATGTTTGTTTAGTGCGTTGAAAAGATGTAAGTGATTTATTATTAATAGTTATATTTTTCAAATAATTGTTAGGGTTTCCTAATAAAGTAGGTAATTCAGTTTTATCAGGCATATTATTAAAAACTGGAATAACAAAAGTTAAAGCTTGATTAAAAACGCCGTAATTATTATAAGTTGAATAACTAATAGAAGCTTCTGAACGTGGTGCTTCAATATTGGTCATATATTGATGCGTATGTAATGAATAGTCAGCATTTGGATTAACATTAAATTTTTGTAAATACAAGGTGTTTTGGCCTTTATTAATATAAGCATTTGCAATAAAATTAGAACCGCCAATAATTGATTTATAAATACTATTCCAAGGCCGATCACCTGAATCACTTGCTGCGTATGCTAAGCCATTACATACAGGGTTCGAACCACTATAGGCACCAATATTGAAAAAATTATAAATGCTAGAACCTTTAAAAGTTTTGGTATTGTTAGCGTTATAACTAATGCAATCATGATACTTACCATCAACTGCAGCACCAGCGGTTGTTCCTTGTTCTTGTCTTACTCTAGATGCTAAATGAATTGGACTAGCACCTGATATTTGGCCTGCTTCCATAAAAGTATCAGCATATGATTTGCTTATACCATCATTAATATAAGTTCCTGACATAAATGTTCCATTCAATATTTTTTGCACTACTTCTTTAGTTTGATATTCACTTTCATATCCTAAAGCTTCAAACATTAAAATATTGTATTCATTTAGGAAATTTCTTGGATCTAAATAATAAGCAACAGCATCAGGATGAGCCGCAAACCAACTAGAACCGTCTTTGG
>JAQUEG010000008.1 GCA_028685275.1 Bacilli bacterium | reverse complement strand
ATTGGGATTCAAATGATCTGCCCCTGTGCTGCATCATTACTCCTTGAATCTTTTATCTTTTGGCAAGATAAGTTTGAGCGCCTTAATGGTCAAGAGAAATTGGAGAGTTCAGAGTTTTTGGCGGTGGCTGGATGGTTTTTCAAGCGATATTTCGAGAAACTCATTAATTTTGTCAGGATCACTTTCCTGCCCCGCATGTAACAATACAGAAGGCGCGGTTATAAAGCCGTGTCCCAAAAATTCCTGGGAGGAAATCATGATAAAAGTTCTACTCGACAAACTCGTAAGTTACGAGGCCGGTGTGCCGCAAAGCTATGGCGCACTGAGAATCTATCCGATGCTGGGCAAGGCCTATTGTCCGCACGACTACATCTCCCTGCGCAAGGCCCTGGAGGCAGGAGAAATCCACATCTCGGAGCTTAGCCAGAGTGGCAGCGTTCCGGAATTGAAGGTGATCAATCAAGGAAAACATACCGTGCTCATCCTGGCCGGAGAGGAACTGCGCGGTGCCAAACAAAACCGCATTCTCAATACTACCGTTTTGATCGCCCCTCTTAGCGAGACCATTCTTCCGGTAACCTGCACCGAAGCAGGACGTTGGTCTTACCAAAGCAAAGAATTCAGCGAATCCGGAAACATGATGCAGCCTAGCTTGAAGAGCAAATTACTGCATAGCGTATCAGCATCTTACCGAATAGACCGCAGTGCCAGATCCGATCAACATGAAGTCTGGGCAGATATTGCTCTGCTGCAGCAGGAACATGCCAGCCCTTCGCTCACCGGTGCCATGGCAGACGTGTATGAAAGCAGCAAAAACAAACTGGAGGATTTCCAGAAGTCCTTCCCGCTCACAGCAGGACAATGCGGGATCTATGCCCTGATCGGCAAACGCTTTGCCGGCCTGGATCTGGTCTCCAGCCCGGAAGTCTGGCAGGATCTGTATGATAAAATCCTGAGATCCTACGCCATGGACGCTCTGCGCAGCCAGGAACAATATCCGCCGCAGAATGATTCCAGACCCAGCCTGGAAGAGCTGCTGAAAGATGCCAGACTGAGCGAATTTGACGGAATCGGTCTGGGCAAAGAACTGCGCATCGAAAAGCCGAATCTCACAGGCTCAGCCCTACTTTGGAATGATCATCCTGTTCATCTGAGTGTTTTCCCCCATCAGGGAAATGAAAGCAGAATGAATAATGAGAGATTTCACCGTGGAATGAGGAGCTAAAGGTAATCTCAGATTTGAGTTAAGTGCGTTATAAAAAGCGGAGGAGAGGGTGTGACCCGGCTCCTCCTTTAAATCTGGGTTTTGGATGCTGAGGAATACCAAAAAATATAGTCCTTGACGCAATATGGATGTATGAATCACCTTGCACAAATAGACTACTTGGACTAAATAAAGGTTTGTACCAGCATTCTGATCAATCCCAGCTCGGCAAAAAATATCTTCAGCCGCTTGGCCCAATGGAATTAGCTGGCTTTGTGCTTAACTGATATAGCCCTTTATGTGTAGACTTGGATAGTAAGATCGCCAAGTCTTGAGTAAAAAAAACAATAAGGAGCAGTATTATGTACAGGACGATAGGCAGAGTAGCGATTGCGGTACTGTTATGCGCAGTCTTGGTAATTGGTGGCTGGCTGATCTTCAACCGGTTTCACATAAATCCAAAACTTGAGAAACCGGCACCAGCCCAAGCTAAAGAAATTGATCTGGACGCCTCACTTCCCCGGGAGAGCATACCCACAATCAAGCTCGATGTCAAATTCAAGGCACAAGTCCCACCCGGAGAGTGGAAACATACTAGCAATTGCGTCCCAGCCTCAACGGCAATGCTCTATTCCCATTACAAAGGAATCGCACCCACCAAAGAAATGATTCAAGAATTCGATGATTGGGCAGAGATGACCAAAGGAAAACCCATAAATGGATACAGCGGCAATAAAGTAGGGTATTCTGATACTGAAGCGAAGGAATTTCTCAAACTAAAGGGAGTGGAACCACTGCACAATGGAAACGGCAACCTCCCCATCCTGGTAGATTATCTACGTTTGGGGAAGCCCATTATGGTAACCGTCAAGCGCAAGATGAATCCGGAAATCAAAACCTTTCACGCTATGGTCGTAGTGGGCATTTCTCCCGACTACATCTTTTTACACGATCCCGGCAGAGCACAGGGCAATAATAACCGCTATCCTCTGGAACTCTTTCTCAGGATCTGGCGGATGGGTAAGAATAGAATGTTCTGCATCTGAGTCCAGTGTAATACCTGATGATTCAAGGTGGATCATAATCCTATTCTCGAGTCATCGACTCAATGGTCATATTAAACTTCGGCATTATTCTGATCACTACTCTTCTGTTACGTTGTTCATTTTTATTATCCGCTGTGGGTATTAGCAACATTGTCTCTCCATAGCCTGCCGGTATAAACTCAATTTTACCCTGCACAGCTGGATCTAAGTGCTGCTCTATATGACTAATCAGAGATAGCGCACGGTTAAGTGACAGATTGTTATTGTATTCTTCAGAATCTACTGTATCCGTATGGCCTTCGACAATAATAGTATACTTTTTCTGGCGTTCCATAGTCTTAAAGTACTTACTTAGTTGGACAGCAACCTTTGTGGCAAAATCTTCCGCTCTCCCGACCCTTATATGGCTTTTCCCGCTATCAAACAAAAGATCACCTGGTATTACCAATTTTCCATCATCATCAAGTTTCTCGATGTCTAAAGCTTTCATCATGGTTTTCAAATCATCGATGTCTTCCTGAGCTGCGTCTGCAATTTTACGCATACTGGTATAATAAACGGAGAACAGTATTAGAAAGATAAAGAACAAAGAGGCAAAGATATCCGCAAAACTTGGCCAGTAGTTCAGCTCATCTTTGTGTCCCTTGTTCATTTCCCTCTACCCTTTATTTCCTTTTTCTTGCGGCGGAAGAAACCCCAAAAGCCCAGGTCATTCATTGCCTTCAGCAGATTTTCAGTACTTTTATCAAAAGAGTTCGTAGCCCGTTCCACCTGTGAAAGCAGCCGACCGTTCTCTGCGGCCAGCTCTTGAAGTAGTTTTATCGCCTTGGGGTCGTAGTAGAATAGTTCAATATCATTCTTCTCTGCAATACCATGGAAAGCTGTCCTTAAGGCTGTGTCATAATCTCTAAAGTTTGTTTCCATGAGGAGACGGAATTTTTCAGAGTCTGCAGTAAACTGCGTTAACATTTTCCCCAGATGTTCCGAAAATACGCTAAACTCCGCTTTGACATTCTGTACTTTTTCTCCTACTTCTCGGAAAGTGTCGAGTTTGGTATTCAGGGCATTTAGATATTGCACGACCATCTGGTTATATTCGGGTAATTCTTTGAATAATTTGTTAATAGTTACATTAACTGCAGCGTTTCCCGTGATGATCTCCTTAAGGGGTGTGTGCATTTCACTTATGCTGTTCTTCATTTCTATACCAAGCTTGGCAAATTCTTGAAGTGATTTGGAGGCCACTTCTATACTACCTTCAAGAGATGAGCTGGCTGCTGAAATATTTGTGATAACGGTGTTTAAGGACTCAGTTTGATTGCTTTGCTGAGAAGTGATCTGCTTTAAGCTCTCGGTATTTTCAGCCAGCTTCACGGATACATTCTCTATCGCCTTTACTGTTTCCGCATTTGTGTGCTTTTGGTCTTCAACCAGAGGTTTAAACTCTGCAATAAACTCCGAATAGCTTTGTTGGAAGTTGTTCACAAAGCCCGATATACTCCTGTCCAGTTTTTTAACTGTCTTAGCAAAACGATCTTCAGTATCCTTAGGCGCTATATGAGGAATGTAGTCAATCAATAATGCATT
Source organism: Bacilli bacterium (assembly GCA_028685275.1). Taxonomy (GTDB): domain Bacteria; phylum Bacillota_I; class Bacilli_A; order RF39; family UBA660; genus SKGN01. The sequence goes on along the minus strand of JAQUEG010000008.1, from coordinate 7,909 downwards.
TTCGGTATCGTTTATGACATGATTCATCCTACTGCGCTTAACACCAAATATAGCTTTAAGGATGGTGGCACAGAACAAAGCGACCAAGCTGCTCATAAATGCCAGCCCCGCTGCACTTATCAAAGGTTGGATGATGCCAGAGAGTTTCTCGATATCAAGGCCTGATTCAAGATCAATAAAATTTATACCTATCACAATTCCCAGAAACGTGCCCATCAACCCGATGATGGGGAGCACATTCATCACTGAATTTATCTTCTCGAAAGCCTGCTCTGTTTTTGTAGATAGTAATTTAGAGAAATCTGCAGCATTTACTTGCTGTCCAGTCTCGGCACAGGTAGCAAGATAGTCAATAACCCTATGGTTACGTTGCTCTTTCGCTATGGAATCAAAAACCCCCTCGTCACTTGATCCAAGCTGGTCCCTGATGTCCTCGATCCATTTCATTTCTTTTTTGATGACTCTAGAAGCTCTACTTCCCATAATTATGGAAAGCAGTACTTCAACCACGACAAAGACTGTGATAATAAAAACCATGAATATCCTCTCGTAATTAGTTTACAGTTATTTCGCCTTGAGCTTCAAAGTGAAAGTAATCCCCTTGTTTGTTATATCTGGGATTTACGGACATAGTTATCTTATTAATGGCTTCAAAACCCGCAGGGAAACCGATGATACTGCCGTAGAGGTTCATAATATCGACATATGATGAAGGCCTGAGATCGGTCAGATTTAATAGAAAATAATCACCTTTTTTCAACAAGTACATGTCTTTTTTTGTATCTGATACCTCTAGTTTTTTCAATCCGTCTTCTGTCCTCTGCACCCATATTCTAGTATCTTGTTCCGGTACAGACCTCTTACTACCTTCTTGACTAACCGTATTTTCTTTCTTCGGTTTCGATCTTTCTTGCATATCTGCGTTTTCGTTCTTTATCTGCTCAAGCTTCGTGATCCTACTCTCAAACACAGTACGCTGTTTTTCAATTGCCAACTTCATATCATTAAGCTGCCGGGTCAGGTTGCTCAGCTTATTCGAATCATCTTTGGATGTCTTATAATTTTTGTAACTCTTATAAGACAGAGATTCGTTGATATCTTTTAACTCCCCCCTTATGTACAAAAAAAGGAGGACAACTGCAACCGCGAGGACTGTAAAAGATAAGATTGCAATATAAATTAACATACTTAACCTCTAGTATTAATTGGCTTGGGAGAGGTAGTTGTGTAGCCTATCAATAATGCCCTGCATTCCAAGGATGAAGATCGAACTGGAGATTGAGTTTAGCTTAGATTTGTTATCGATAACCTCATTTCTTACCGAACCAATAAGGTTGTCCCAATCTCGAATAATTGTCTGTGTTATTCTGTTGAGATCTGCCAGTTTGGGATCATGCTTCAAATCCTGCATATATAGGTTGGTCCCCTTCAGAATATTGAATAGTACACTGTGAAACCTCAGGATCTCAGAACCCTTCATGTCTATATTTATTGTATTGCCATTGTCCTTTATCATTTCATCAAATTCTTTTATCAAGGTATCAAAATCTACATCTTTCCCCTTCAATGACAATGATTCAGCGACATAAGGTTCCTCATCTGCGCTTTGGATCAGAAGATCATTATCCCCTTCACACAGACCTATAGCCACCTCATTCTTCTGCTCACGTGATGGTATGAAGTTAATCTGGACAGTCTCATCGATCAGCATAGCTTGCCTGATAACCTTTCGGTATATTTCAGCTTCAAGTTCTGCAATCTTGCCTGGATCGCCACAGCTCCAGCAGGCAAACCGCGATCCGTTCCCAGCCAGACAGATGTCAATTTTATTGATGCCCGTTAAAAATCTCTTGCTTTGCAACCCGATCTCGAAAAGAAGTGAACTAAAGAAGTAGATGATCAGGAACCTGACCTTAAAGAATTCTCTCGTTTGCATGTGTTGAGCCAGATCGGCATCAGATATAGAAGAGAGCATGAAGTTTAGATGTGTCTGATAATCTTCAAGGTTCGAATATTTTTGTGCGATTGCTGGGAATCCATTTTTTAAGGCACTATATATAACTGAGTGACTGCCATCAGCGTTGTCTCCTGTCGGCACTCCCACTAAGTTCCTCCCTGCCCAGAGAGAACTATATAGCAAATGAACATTGCCATCACTCCAGACTGAGATGTCAGAAGAACCGCCACCAACATCGATAACAATAGACATGCTGGGAGCGAACATATTAAGATCTTTTTTATAATCAAAGTATAGAAGTGCGGCCTTACTCTCGTCAGTGCTTTCTACATTTTGATTCTGTAGCAGTTTATTCCACATAGTTTTGTATTTCACAATGTCAACTTCTGAAAAAGCTTTGGGATAAGCCCAGATGTATTTTACAGATGCCAGGTTAACTCCGTTCCTGATCAGCTCATATTTCACTAAAGATAGCAGTACTTTCAGATACTCTTTGGCAGCGTTTTGAGTATTTAATTCGTGGTTCCATTTCAAGTCAGTCATTACCTGCATCTCTTTATTAATTTGACTAGCAGGAACTGCATAAGGGACATACTTGTACTTTGAAAAGTTTATAGATGTCCTTAGTAAGGCTTCGGCGGAAGCGTTTTTCTCGGTAGCGACCATGGTTGGAAGCGGAAAATTTACAGACTGTGCGTCGCTAATTTCGCTGAGACAGTTGGGCATGAAATACTGTTCAAGGTTACTTTTTATCAAATCAGGTATCTGGTCTGCTCCAACTTGTTTATCGGAAAACTGTATCAAGGTTATGAAATCTTTGTCGTTCAGATTCTTCCCTTTGAAGTTAGAACTGTATTTCAGGATACTAGTCTTGTTATTGTATTTAATGGCAATGTTAGTGTGTGAGGTGCCAAAGTCCATTCCTACTACTGCATCATTAACCGTGGGCTTGTGCTTATTTAAAAGCTTGTGATCCAGAATCAAAAAAGCCTGGCTACCGCTCTCAATGTGTCTTAAGGAAACATAAGTGGGCAGGTTTTCGAATCTAAATATTTCCAAAGCTCTGGTCTTTCTTGATTGACCAAACTTAACATTTTCCAGATTATCATCCAAAAACTCGAGCGATATTTGCTCCGTGTTCACTGTATCTCCATATCTTTTCCCATACACAAAACCGTAATACGGATCTTTCCAATCTTCAGGACTTAAGTTTGGCCAAATGACGATATGAGGAAGAGGAGTGTTGCTATCGCTTGAATCATAGTCCAGTATCACGTTCTCATCGGTACTTTTGGTATAATGTCCCAGATAATCTCTGGTAACCTCAATGACTTTGCCGTTTTGAACCGGAATTTCCAATTTAACTCTAACCTGATTAGCCCCCATTTCCCGAATGGTCAAGTACTTATCGACATCTTCTGGATCAAAGTAATCGAAGAACTCCTTTTTGAGCGGCAAAGCGTATTCATAGACATCAGTATTTTCCCCTAAAACTAGGAACTTGTCATTCATCTTATATTTATATTTAATGATAACCGGTTCCAGAAAATCGTGTTTGGGTAGGACCCAAGGATAAACTACGTCCTCTCCTGGTAAAGACTTTCTATCCATAATCCTTAATGTGCTAAACGTGTAGTCACCATTGAATAAATAATTATTATAATAGGACTTGCCTTTAAGGCCGGATGATTCGTCTATAACCAGTGGCGATCTTATCCCTGCCTTTGAAGGTCGTAATAGATTGCAGCTACTTATGTCATTTATCGTGTACCTCTTTAAAATTGATGACAGTCCGCACTGATGAGACAGATCTGAAACGCCATATTTTGAATTATCTGCCAATCCTTGGTCGGATCCCTTGCATATACCATTACTAAGATTGAATGCATTCACCAATCCACTATAACGTCCATCTTCCGACAAATTAGGTATGAGTATTTTGTTTATATAGATCTGAAAATCAGAAGGCCGCTCACTAAGTGGCACAGGAACGTCCTTGAAATATCGCATGAACTTGTTTTGGACCTTCAAATCCAGAGGAGTAAAGAACATAGTGTACTGACTTGTGCCCGCAACGACAAAAGTTTCGCTTCCTCGCGAGGCAATTATCAAGGTTATTGATATATCCGCTAAGTTCTCAGGATGAAGGTCATATAGAACCTTGCGAAGCTTATTATTTGTCGGTTCATCAGAAATGTGTATTTCTTTAGCTGTAAGCGTCAGAGTTAGCATATCTTCATAGAAAATAAGCTCGATCACATCAAGAATGTTGGACATTACCTCCATGTGCAATATATGGTTTTTGTCCATTATAGCTTCTTTGAATAGGAGCATGCGAGCCCAAGGAGAAGGAATAGAAGTGACATTGGCTTTTGCCTGCTGAGATACTACAATATTACTTTGGAATGTAGAAAATTCTTGCGTGAAATCTAGCCATTGGCCAGGAGTTGCTTGCGCAACGGTTCCTTTATGATCTGGCAATAATGGACGTGGCATTATTTCCCCCTTTCCACTCTAGCGGCAGACAATACTTTAATAAAGGCATTAACAAGTCTTTCATGGTTGGTCTTTCTGCCATGAAGCTTCTTATCCATACGACTTATCGGATAACCAGCATATTTATCTTGATTTTCTGATATCAGGCAATCCATTCTTAATTCGGGGCTTACAACATTGAGGTTAGCGCTGTTGGTATGAATCTGTTGGATCCATTGCTTGTAAGATTGACAAAAACTAACAAGTGGTTTTAACTCATCTTTATGATCCATTATATAACGACCATTGAATTTCATATTCCTTAGCCAAGCTATTTTATTCAGTAGAGATGTCTTGGAAGTCTCGATAAGTCGGTTGATGTCCATGATATAATTGTAAAAAAGGGAAAAGTTCTCGAATACCAAGCCCTTTTGGAAGTGTGGTAGGTCACTGGCTGTTACCTCGTAAGTCTTAGGTTCTCTATCAGGATTTTGTACTTGTATGTGATAGAAGTCTTTATAGTTGCCATCTTCTCTTACACCGAAATCCAAAGCAGCGTAAGCGGCAAACAACTCTATCATGTGCGAGTTATTCTCCTGATCCGCACTACCCTTACTATAATTCTCATATTGGGAGCAAATATCCAAATCGTCGCCTAAAACATAATTGGAAACATTCTTAGAGAAATTGTTCTTGTAAAACTCACAGGCAGCCTTGGTATTCATCAGAAAAAAGTTTGAGTCTGGCAGGATTTCGTCATTATTGAATGCCTCAGTTTGGGTGCCCAGATTCTTAGGATCCTGAAGCCTGAAATATGGAAGTAGCAAAGCACCTCCCACCCGGGCATTTGGAGCAGCTTTCTTTAAAAGCTGACTAATCACCGGATATCCTGAAGCCCCGGTTCCCCCAAATACTGAAGCAAAGATGAATGCCTTGGAGCTGGAGTCATTTTTTAGAGCACTGGTAAGGACTGGCCAGAATGGATGATCTTTGACATTTGTCATAAGTATTGAGCCAATAGATGGCACACCCCGATATCCTTCAGTCATGTCCATGTCCATTTCTCTTTTACTGTAGAGGAGATCTGCCAGATATTTATCATCCGAAAGTGACAGGTTGTTGTTATATTCGATGAAATGGGCCAGCGTATTCATCCCAGTATCAAGACCTGCATTGGGATTGATCACATTGGGAATCCTTAGCTTGGTGTCTTTTTTGTCCTCAGTATCTTCATATAGAATATCAGTATAAAAATAATCCCCTTCAACAGAATTTGTCAATTGATCCCTGATAGCTTTGTATTTGGTGATTAGTGTCCGTGTTCGGTTAACATTTCCATTGCTACTATCTGGATCTACCAATATTGGGTGAAGCTCTTTGGGTCCCAAACCCATAGCGCATAAAAATACGAGGGATTCCAGGCACCTGGCACCTGTCCCTCCTATTGCAAATACATAGTATCTCATTTGAACTCCTTACTGCCCTTTCTGAAATACTCATGCACGCGTGCAAAGTATTTCTTGCTCCCCAAAATGTTACTAGCAGCATAGAATAACCCCACCTCTAATAGAAGTGAGGATATCATGAAATTCAACACGTACAAGAGCTTATAGTTCCCACGGCAAATGTCGATAGAGATCGTAGTAGACTTATAAAATATATAGCAAAAAGCTATGAGCATTGCGCCACCGAAGACTGTCCAGAACTTAATGGATTCTGTCTCTCTCCGATAACGAAATATGCCGTATACGAAAATAGAAAGCAAGACAATGCCGAAAGAGACTATCACGCTTTCTAGCATATGACTGTGCCAATCTACCAAGTAGATGTCAGGGTAGAACAAGAAGAAAAATATGTTCAGCATCATTATCTCCTATCAACGTGCAGGTAATATTGGGTAGTGGCAAGGTACTTATAGTCTTCAAAACTATCCATGATAAATCCCATCCAATTAGCTAAATTAAAGGTTTTCTGTTGGTTTTCTATTTTATAATCATCGTCCGTGCTCCACTCTTCTATCCACTTTGGCAAGGTCTTTCTAAAAGTGAGCCGGATTAGATAACATCCTCTGTCTTTATAAGGAAATGGTATAATGAAGGATGCGCGGTCAGTCCCGATAGTGACTTCGGCATTCACATTACCATGGGCATCATCAATAACGCTATAAGATGTGTCTGTTTTCGCCATATATGCAACTGTATAATCAATCGTTTTGCCGAAGCTGTCCTCATAACCTTTCAAATTGAAGTTTAGCTCCTGTGCTTGGTTTTTTAAAGTATAGCGCGTGAGTGGTAAATCATAATCGTCATTATTAAAAACAAGTCCCTTGGGTACGGAAACACCGTCAACATTATCAACAAAATCCATCTTGTTATCTGAGACGAAACCGAAATCAAAATGATTCTCAAATAGGTCACTGAACTTGTCTGTTATGAATTTTGCGTACTTACGGTCTCCAAACGTTAGGCAGTATAATGGGCGAGTGCTTCCAGGAGCAATGTTTAAAGAAGCTTTTTTCATTTCCGAATAATAGTAGCCCTCAAACGAGGCTTGTGTCCCTTTGAAAGAAAAGAAACCGTGCTCACCAAGATAACTTTTTAGATTACGTGCAAAGATCACATAGTCTGACAGTGAGTGAGCAGTCGATTGAACACCGTCTGTAAATATAAGATTGATTGAATTTCGGTCGTCTAAAATGTGTTTGAATGGCTCATTTAGGTCTGTGTCTCCCTCATTATAAAACTTTCGGTTTGAGATCGAGTGCAGTACCTGCCTGAGGTCACCCTGCAACTCGCTGGAGCCGCGACCAAACCGGTAGAGTTTAATGGTTGCATTATTCGGTATCCGGCTAATAACGGTGTTGATTATCCTGAACAGATCGCTGTTATCGCCTGTATACCCATACATACTCATACTGGCATCTATAAATACATTAAAATGTTGAGGATCGGTTTTCGCTTGAGTGCTTTCAACACCAAATGGCTTTTCCAAGTCTGTCAATTCATGGAACAATGGACACTTAGAGCAACAACTCATCAGAAAGCCCATAACAAATACAATAACGATAAGGGCATATTTTAATCCGCTTCTCACGCACAACCTCCAAAATAACAAATAATGTTTTATTTAGGAAACACCTGTTATCATAGTATTTCAGCTTCCGACTTCCTGTCAAGAACTATCTTTCCAGGCACTTCCCATTTCCCATATATTATCATGATTAATTCTTTAATAAATCCCTATATATGCGATAATTCTCTTCATCAAAGCAAGAGAAATAGACCTCTATCGCAGGCATATCAAGCATAGCCTTCCTGATAGTAGCTATCGCGATCTCAGCCGCCAATTCTTTCGGAAAACGGTAGATCCCCGTTGAGATGTTAGGGAATGCTATAGATGCAATCTCATGCTCCGAAGCTATTTCCATACAGCGGCGATAGCAGGAAGCCAGGAGTTCAGCTTCATCATGACCTCCAC
>JAQUEG010000144.1 GCA_028685275.1 Bacilli bacterium | reverse complement strand
CTGTCACATTTGATATTTTTTGGTCGCTTAGCACCGATTCCAACCGGCCAGCCCATGCGTCGCTGCTTTCGACACAGATTACCTGCTTAACGCGACGTGCCCAGAATAGTGTGCTGCCACCACCACCCCATTCAAAAACAACCGATGTCTTGTCGACATGTCCGGCAAGGAAATCGATGGCTTCGAATGAGTACCAAGGTAATTCTGCGTCCAGCGGTCCCTTTCCTCTTAAGGGTAGATACCGCAAATATCGCGGAAGATATGTGGGATGGGCAATCAGGTTGCCAGCCACTCGTGCGACTCTCTGCAAATTTGTTCCATCCATAATTGACTCCTTCTTGTTTTTGTTAGCTACAATGTTCCTGCAGTAACTGATGAAAATCCTCTAGGTACTGCGCCGCAATGTACTCCGTATTAAACCTTTCATGCGCCACACGTGACCCCTCTTGCGAGATACTAGCTCGGGCTTCTGGATGTAAGATAAGCCACTCAATTTTTTCTGCCAATCGCAGATAAGCATCTTGTCCTCGGTGATTAAATACAAGCCCGGTAACGCCATCTTCGATAAAGTCTGTAAAACAATTTAGTGCAGAGACAACAGTCGGACACCCAACGGCCATGGCCTCCAATGGAGCTACGCCAAATGTTTCTCCTTGCTCAGCAACCGACGGATAACAATAAACATCGCATTTTGATATTTCTTTGGCCAGTTCTGCAGCATTCGCTATTGGATCAATCCACCGGACTGGATATCCTTTAACCAAACGATTTAGCTCATCAATATAAGCCTCCCCTCCCCCCCCCCGTGCTGTATCACGCGCACCTATAATAGAAAGTTCAATCGTATATCCTTTTTCTTCTAACGAATTACACGCTTTCACAAGAATGTCAATTCCTTTTTCCTGATGGATGCGTCCTGTAAAACAGATACGGCACGGACTGGTTGTGTTCGTATTTGCTTGAAAGGGGAACGAATGTACATCAACAGGATTGTTGATCACTTTGACTCGGTTACGAAGTGATGGGGCTTGTACAACTACCGCACGAGCGACATCCGCCGAAACACATGAAAGACGGTCTATGCATTTCATGTACCGAAATTGCCCTTTGGGATATCTCGCAACGTTGTATACAGAGATGCCATACTTTCGTTTAAATAGTGGACATAGGAATGGAGACCAAAAAGTGTTTAAAACCATCACATCACATTTTTTCAGTCTCGATATCGCTTTTACCGTGTAAATGAAATCAAAAAACAAATCAAAAAAAAGATGTCCAGTTCGTGCATATCCATTAATGAGACAGTAAGACAAACCGTCTATTTCTCGATACAGCGTCGCCGATTTTTTACAATAAAATGTGATGGAATGGCCCAAAGCAGCCATTTCGACTGCCATATTAAACCACCTTTTTTCTATGGCACCGATCCCAAAGGGAGGCAATAACCCAAAAGGACCCGTAAGAATTGCAATTTTCATGCTGATTTAAACCAATACACGATCAAAAACCACCCTGAAGTCAGAAGGAACAATGACCTGACGTTTACCCATAACATGATTTTTATATGTCGGATAAAACTCAGGTATTTTTTTGCGAGCATAAATCATTCTTAAGTCATTATAAAACGTTTTTCCTAATACGTTTCGAACACAACGCTTAAGACATTCCGGAAAAACTCCATCCCCGCCCCCCCACGACCCTAAATTGGCGTTTTCAGCGAAACCCATTAATGGATCTTTGGTGGGGGAGTCAAAATATTTTCTGTGAAATATATTTATTCCACCTTCAAGGCTTTGTGTTTGTCCCGTCAACAAAAAATCAGAAAAGTGCTTCAGAAAAAACCAAGTTATTGGTGAATTGTTGATCACGGGAGTGTCTAGGTCGTTCGTATAAAAGGCAAGCAGCTTCTTAATAATTGACGAATTGGGCTCAGCACCAATGACACCGGCACCGAGTGCACAATCAAAAAGGAAACCCAGGAACAGATGAGCATCCAAAAGTCTGTCGAACGGTTTTCGAACCATTACATCAACATCAAAATAAATGCCTCCAAACTTTTTTAATACATATAGACGTAATGGGTCAGATGCAAATGCCCAGTTTTTTTTGTCATACATTTTCTTTGCATACGGGCAAACGTTTAGATCTAAATTATCTTCATTCCACTCCATGAACGTGTAACCACTTAGATGCAACCGCCAACTGGCCGCGCAACGTTGGACTAGATCATTCTTAGGATTTTTACCCAACCATATACTGTGCACTATTTTGGGGATACTCATAAATGGTATATTTAATTCGGATGATATAGATTGTGCCCTACAATCTTAAACAGAGGAGGGGGTTTCCTGTAACATTTTCAACAAAAGTTTTTGGGATTCATGAATTGCCACATAGTTTCCCATGCGGTAATGTTCATCACGAAAATTGGAATACTGACAAAAGTCAACTCCTCGGGGATACAACCTGCCTATTTTATACCCCATTGGCACAAGCAATTCGTATGCGTCTCTAAGTTGTTTTCTTGGAGGCAACCACGTATGGCCATATTCGAACTGAATAGCATGGATCTTTCCACAGTTCAGCATTTTTTGAAACCCATCTATGACATTAATCTCATGTCCTTCAGTGTCAATCTTCAACAAATGGATGTGGTGAATATTATTTTGCTCGCAGTACACGTCGCCTCGCATTGTCCGACAAGTAATCAACTGACTGTCCATTTGCCAATCCCCCGGAATAACGCTGCTTACATCATCTGCTGCGGGGTAATACGTCACTTTTACCTTGGAATCAGTGTCAGATAAACCAACCGCATTAATT
>JAQUEG010000143.1 GCA_028685275.1 Bacilli bacterium | reverse complement strand
TCAGCGCCGTGATCGCGATGTCAAAAAGAGCGATCACGATATCGAGCGGTCCGCCTAAGAACAGGAGGCCGTCTGACAGGCTGTAGCGAATCTCCCTGAAAAATTCACCGATTTTTGAAAATAAGCTCGCTGACAAGGACGCTCCTTTCGCTCCTTTAACTCTTAAAATCTTTTTTCCATATTAGCATAAGCCGAGGCCAACAGGCTCAAAATGAAGTTTGACAACAGCGCCTCCCGGCTGGTATTATTCCACATGTTGCGACGTGTCATTGCCGATTAGTGTAACGGTAGCACACCTGACTCTGACTCAGTTTGTCCGGGTTCAAATCCTGGATCGGCAGCCACAAAGTCTTCGAATCATCCGATTCGAAGGCTTTGTTTTTTTAAAAAAACCTATTCCGCCAAAAACGCATCCCGCCAACCGGCAAGAAACGCGGGGAACGCCATACTTTCTAATGCCTGCCGATGAACGGCAAGAACGTTTGAATCCCCCTTATCCTGAAACACAAAACCTGATTCGACCCCTTCAATCCGAAGCTCCCAAAAACTGAGCTCCCAGACACGATGCGAGAATACCACGCGCTTATCCGCCACATAGCGGAGCTCATGAAAAGGCAGCTTCGAGCACTCACTCATCTTTCGCATGGCTTCTTCTACTTTTTCACCATCATTTTTCTTGTATTTTCTGGGCAGCGAAATAAACTCATAGAGGCCGTGAAGCAAGGCTTCAGAACGCCGCCTGCAAAACACATGGGTCCCGTCGTGGACAAGCACATAACTCATCCGGGACACGGGGCTTTTTTCACGCTTTTGGCGGAGCGGATACTCCGCCACCACTCCTTGTTGGTAGGCCCGGCAGACATGTGACATGGGACAGTCATGGCATAAGGGAGAAGACGAAAGACAGATCGTCGCGCCAAGCTCAATTAAAGCCTCCGAGAAATCTCCCGCGCGATGAGGGGGTATAAGGCCGCTCACACGCTCCCTTACCGCCGCCTGTGACTTCACATCCCCCATGGTATAGGCTTTGGCGTCAAGGCGGGAGATGACGCGCAGGACGTTTCCGTCCACGGCGGGTTCAGGAAGGTCAAAGACAAAGCTTAAAAGCGCTCCTGCCGTGTATTCGCCGATGCCGGGAAGTTTTAATAATGTTTTTCGGTCTTGCGGCAATTCTCCCGCAAAGTCAAAAACAAGCGTTTTAGCAAGCTTCAAAAGTTGGCGTGCTCGCCGGTAATACCCGAGACCCTCCCAGTACTTTAAGACCTCCGGCTCCTCCGCATGTGAGAGCGTAGGAAGATCGGGAAAGCGCTCCATGAAACGCGAATAGTAAGGAATAACAGTGGACACCTGTGTCTGTTGCAGCATGAACTCCGAGACGATGACCGCGTAAGGATCGCAGCGCGTCCCTGAAGCCGGCTCACGCCAGGGAAGCTTGCGGGCGCATTGGTCAAACCAAGAGAGTAAAGCGTCGGACAACTCCCTCACAGACGCTTTTGCCCCATAAGGTATTCGGCGGCGCCTTTTCCCCCCCGGTATCCGGATGAAAAGGCCCATAACAGGTTGTAGCCGCCCGTGTCCCCATCAATGTCCAGAACTTCCCCTGAAGAAAATAACCCAGACACTTTTTTTGACATCAGGGTGGACGCGTCAAATTCATCCGTTAACACGCCTCCTGAAGCCACTTGGGCGAAGGGGAAACCGCGTGTGTTTTGAACTTCCAAGGGCAGTGCTTTCAAAAGGGAGGCAAGTTTCTTGTAAAAAATGGCATCTTTTTTACTTTGTTCTTCAGCAGGCAGGCTACGGAGGATCCCCTTGGCGATTTTTTCAGGCACAAGCCCTGTGAGCGCGACCCGGATATCGCGATCTAGATTTTTATCCCCTTTTAATAATACGAGCATCTCATCCTCAGCCATTTCAGGCACAAAATCGACGTAAATATGCCCCGCGGGACGGTCTTCGATACGCCCGACGATCCTGCCGAGCTCCATCGCGGCGATCCCCGACAAGCCATAGGAGGTGATGAGAAATTCACCTTTTGTCTTCGCGGTTTCGCCCCCATGTCCGACAAAAGACGCCTCCCCCCGAAAACGGATACCCGAGGCATATTTCATAAGCGGGTGAGGATTCAAGTTCAAAGGGACAAGAGAAGGCATGGGGGGCCTTAGTGTATGCCCCATCGATTGCAGGAAATCTAAGCCCGAAAGACTTCCGCCAAGGTCGGGGGCCGCGGCGCTACCTGTGGCTACAATCACGGCTGACGCTGTGAAGCTTTCTTCTTTCGTCTTAATTTGAAAAAGAAAACTTTCCTTTTCTATACTCACAACCTCCATGGGAAAAAAAATCTTAACGTCATGGCGTTCTAATTGTTCTTGCAAAATAAGGGCGACCGAACTTGCCTGAAAGGAGCGCGGGTACACCCGCCCTTCACGATCTTCCATGGTGTGAAGACCCAGAGCGGAAAACCAAGAAAGGAGCTGTTTCGCGCTCATTTGACCGATCACTGAGGATGCAAATGACGGATCTGTACCGTGGTAATGGCCCTCAATAGGCTGTGTGTTCACGAGGTTGCAGCGCCCGTTTCCTGAGGCCAGAACTTTTCTTAAGGGTTGCTTTTCTTTTTCAAGGATCGCGATACGCCCCAAAAAGCCGGCTTCTCGCGCCGCGATCGCCGCCGAGGCGCCCGAGGCGCCCAAGCCGATCACCAGAAGATCAAAATAATGCTCGTCATAGGGCATATCGCTCACCGTATCGTCAGAAGACGCGCTTCCTTTTCAAACATGATCCAGCAGTGATGGCTGTCAAGCGGCAGGATCTTTTTGACCTTAGCGTC
>JAQUEG010000007.1 GCA_028685275.1 Bacilli bacterium | reverse complement strand
ATGTCTAATATAACAAATTAAAAGGAATGTGTCAACAACTTTTGTCAATTTTTTTTATTTTTTTGCAAAAAGTGTCAACATCTTAATTATTCAATGCTTAGATACACATAATATTATATGCATATTAAACAAAAAATAAACTGTATTTTAGTAAAACATTTGTATATTTATATTAAGATTGCCAATACTATTTGATAAAGGAGGTTATTTATGGATAAGGTCCCAGCAATGATTTCAACTAAAGATTTAGATTATATTAAAGATATGCTTAATTGGAATTTAGTTGCCGCTAAGAAAGCCAATCATTATTTAAGCCATGTTCAAGATGAAGAAGTAAAAACAATAATTGAAAATGTGGCGTTGATGCATACAAACCATTATAATTTTATTTTAAACTTTTTAAGATAAGGAGAAAATTATGAATAATAATAAAGTACAAAACCCAGAACAAGCCGTTCCAAAAAATCAAGATATGAATGATTGTGATTATTTAAATGATATATTAACAACCGAAAAAAATATGTCGAATAATTATTCAATTGCCTTAAACGAAGTAAGTAATGATCAATTATATAATGAACTGTTTAAGATATTTAGTGAATCTAAACAATGTGCCCGTGATTTATTTAATCTCTCATTTAAAAAAGGATGGTATAAATTAGAAAAAGCTGACGCCAATAAAATAACAACTGAATTAAATGAATATCAGGATAAAATAAATGAATTACCAAATCAATAATTAAAAAAACCTCATTTTTATAATGAGGTTTTTTTTATTTTATTAAACTAAGCGCTTTTTGTAATTGATTATCATTTTCATAAGTTGGATTTTTATAATATTTTTCATCCATTTGGATTTCAAACGTAGGTTCAATTCCTTCTTTTTCAATCGAATTACCATTTGGTGTCAACCACTTTTGGGTAGTAATTTTTATCATACCACCATTTTCTAATTCTCTTGTTTCTTGTACTGTACCTTTTCCAAAAGACTTAACACCTACTATTTCCGAACCATATATCTCTTTAAAAGCAGCTGCTAAAATTTCTGACGCTGATGCACTTTGTTCATTAATTAAAACTACAACTGAAGAATCTCTAGCTTCTTCTGTTTTATCATAATAAGTAGTTATTTCATTATTAGCTTCCATTTGATAAACAATTTGTTCCTCTTCTAAAAACATTTCGATCATATCAACAACTATATCTAAATAACCACCCGCATTACTACGAACATCAATAATAAACGAATCAACACCAGCTTCCTCTAAACTAATTACTTCATTACGAAATTGTTGATAAGTATTAATGGCAAAAACAGAAATATTAAGATATCCAATTTTTTTATTTTTTCTTTCAAAAATATCTGATGTAACTGAATTGATAATAACTTTTTGTTTAGCAATATTTACTTCAATAATTTCTTTGTTACGTTCAATTTTAAGATCTACTGATTTAATATCACTTTCCTTAATATATGAAGCAATATCGGCGCTAGTCATTTTAGTTGCATCCTGATCATCAACTGCCTTAATTACATCACCAACTTTTAAACCGTTTTCATAAGCAGGTGTGTTTGGAAAAACATTAACAATAATACTATCACCATTAATATCGGTCACTAGTTCAACCCCAATTCCGTGATATTCACCATTCATTCGCTCATCAAAATCATTTTTTTCTCCTTCATCAAAATAATATGTATTATTATCACCTAAATATTTTAGCATCCCTTCAATTGCTGCTTCTTTTAAAGCATTTTTATCTACTTCTTCATAATAATTATTAGTTACAATTTCAAAAACACTAGCAATTTCCTTAAAATCTTCATTAATTTCCGTTTTATTATTTCTTTTTTCTAAATGAGGATACATTACATATAAAGTACTTGTCATCCCAAACAAAATACAAATTATCATAATTATAATTACTTCTAATAAGCGAAACCCTGTTGTTTCCTTATTGTTTTCATTACGTTTTTTTATAAATCTTTTTAACATCATAACACGCTCCTATCATTATTGTCTTTTATAATATTATCATATCTTTAATAATTATTCTATAGGTAATGCTAAAATAGATGAATTTTTTTCAATTCCAGTTCCCTGATAATAAAGTGGGATCTTACCTTGTATTACTTTTAGTGCTAAAGGAACATCGGTTCGAATATTAACACGTTTTGACATAAATGGTAAATTTACTTGTTCCGCTACTTCTATTTTTATATTTACTTCCACTAATACATTATTAATACCATATTGATTAAGTTTTGTATTAATATTACTAACAACACTACCAATTAGACCCATTCGCACCGGAATTTTAGGTCCTAAATTTGATAAAAAGATATTGCCGGTTGCTGCCCCAAAAGGAATTTCATAAATAATTCCCTTTTTTAATTTTTCTTTATCATATTCAATTAGTATTTCCTCTGGCAGTTCAATTAAATCAATATTACCTTGTTCAATTGCTTTTAAATAAATTTGAATGGTATTAGTAGTTGTACTTAATATTTTATTAACGATTGCTGGATTAAAATCAATAGTTTGAATTTCACCGTCATCATTTTTAATGACAACAAACATTTCTTCCATATTTATAGCATTAGCAACCTGCCGATTAATCGCTCGATTAATAATTAAATTAGCTAATTTAGTTGTTTCAATTTCAGCAAAATTAAGCAAAATGGGTGACACCTTGTTATTAATATAATTTAATAATAAAACAATGAAGACAAAAATAAAAACAACGACTAATACTAAAAAATTAATTTTTTTATGTGGTCGTTGTTTCTTTAATCTTATTTTTTTCATCATATCACCTAATAATATATATGATAGATATTTATATTAAATTAAATCAAATATATTTATAGCAAATAACACTAAAAGAACTATAATTGATATAATTAAAATCGTAATCATAATTTTAATTAATTTATTATTCTTTTTAACTACTCCTTGTAAATGTTGTAATTCTTCAAAATCTTCCTTAACAAATGAATGAACATTAGTATAAAAACTGTTATCCTTCATTAACTCAGCCTCATCTTTTGCTTCTTTATTTTTTATTTGTTCATTTTTTATTGGTTCTGTTAATACTGTATTCTCATTATTTGATTTTAAAGAAGAAAATAAATCACCTGATTTATCAACTTCAATTTCATCTTCTTTTTCTATTAATTTTGATAAATCACCACTATGAGTAAAAAAATCAGTAACCATTTCTTCTATTTCTGCATCTTCTTCTTGCTCTTTTATTGCCTCATTTAAATCTAATTTAGATAATATATTATATTGAGTATTACGTAATTTCTTTCCTGCTTCATTCTCAGGATCCCGCTTACTTTTAGCTTTTTCTAATATATTATTAATATCATACATTTTATTTTCAATATCTTCATAAATATCATATGTAGGTTCCGTTTCAGCATCTTCCGTTTTTACTATTTGACGATATTTCTGCATACTTTTATATTCTTCCCGATTATCAATCATTTCTTTTATTTTCGAAATATCTATTTCTTTAACATTATCAAGTAATTCAACTTCTACTGGTGTTGAATCAATTTCATATAATTTTTCATATAAATGATCGTTTTTTTGCGTACGCTTTAAATTACTATTCTTATGATACTTTTCTATTCTTGTTTTCATACCGTATCACTCCATTGCTTAAATAATACCATATATTTTATTTTTTTTGAACACTTATTGCCATTTTTTCTTACTTATATTGCTTTTTAATTTTTATAATTATATAATTAAATAAATAAGGAGGTCCCAATGAAATTTAATGTAAATAAAAACCTTTGTATTGGTTGTGGTGCGTGTGTAAGCATTTGTCCTGAAATATTTACTATTGATGATGATGGTTTTGCAGGTGTTAAAACTGATAATAACATTGATGAAAGCATAGAGGGATGCGCAATGGAAGCATTAGAAAGTTGCCCCACTGATGCAATCGAAAAAGACTAATAATTAGTCTTTTTTATATAACTGCTTAAGTTCTTTTTTAGTAATTTCACGATATTGACCTGATCGTAATCCTTTTAAATCAAGAAAGGCAATTTTTTCCCTTTTTAATTTAATAACAGAATAGCCAACTGCTTCAAACATTCTTTTAATTTGATGATTTTTCCCTTCTTGAATAACAATTTCAACAAGCGAAGTGTTTTTTTGTTGGTTTTTTTGTTTTAATTTCACACGTAAAGCAATACTTTTAGAATTATCTAGTATGATTCCCATTTTTAATTTATTAATTGCTTCACCATTAATAATTCCATTTAATTTAACAATATAAGTTTTAGTAATATTATTACTTGGATGCATAATATAATTAGCAAATTCGCCATCATTAGTAACCATAATTATACCAGAAGCATCATAATCTAAACGGCCAACTGGATAAAGACGTTTATTAGTATCAAAGTAATCAATTATCGTTTTTCGTCCTTTGTCATCAGACGTTGAAGAAATAACTCCTCTCGGCTTATAAAAAAGATAATGTACTTTCGAAGCCTTCTTTAAAAGTTTTCCCTCAACAACAATATCATCATTAGTAGTAACCTTCGTTCCTAATTTAGTTACTATTTTCCCATTAACTTGAACTTTACCATTAATAATTAGTTCTTCCGCTTTTCGCCTTGATGTGTAACCAGCATCAGCAATAGCTTTTTGTAATCGTTCCATTTTATCACCAGTTTCTCTTCTTCTTTTATTTACTATTATAACCAGAATTGACAAGGTAGTAAAGTTATTTTTAAAAAAGCCAAGAAACCACTAAAATACTAGCAATAACACCAATTAAATCAGCAAACAAACCCACCCACATCGCATATTTGATTTTTTTAATACCGACAAAACCAAAATATAAAGTTAATATATAAATAGTAGTATCCGTACTTCCTTGAATTGTAGATGCTAGTTTACCTAAAAAAGAATCAACACCATAATTGACATAAATATCATTCATTAATATTAAAGTTGAAGACCCAGATATTGGTCGCATAATAGCCATTGGAATGACTGGCATTGGTATTTTAATACAAGATAAAACTGGTTTTAATAAAACTAAAAAATCTTCAATAATATGACTTTTTAAAAGAACATTAATTGCAACTATCATCGCTAATAAATAAGGAAAAATACTAATCCCCATTTCAATACCATCTTTCGCCCCACTTATAAAAACATCATATACATTTATTTTTTTATAAATAGCATATATTACTATTAATGCTACTAAGAAAGGAATTATTAAAGTAGATAAATTTACTAAGTTCATTTTATCACCTCTTTATTTTAGCTACTATCCGATCCATAATTAAACCAAAAACAGTAGCTGCTGTAGTTGCTAAAATGATTGGTAAAATTACTTCTGTTGGATTAGAGCTCCCATGTAACATTCTTAAAGAAATAACAGTAGTGGGTACAATACTTAAACCACTTGTATTCATAACTAAAAAAGTAATCATACTCCGACTAGCCGTGTCTTTTTTTTGATTTAATTCTTGTAAAGACTTCATTGCTTTTAACCCAAAAGGAGTAGCCGCACTACCTAAACCAAAAATATTAACAATAATATTAGAGGAAATAAAACCAAATGATTCATGATTTTTAGGAATCTCTGGAAATAAAAAAGTAAGTAATGGCGATAACATTTTTGCTAACTTATCTAATAACCCACTTTCTTTGGCAATCGCCATAATTCCAACCCACAAAACAATAATTGGAAAAATAGTTAAAAACATATCAAGAGCCGTTTTCGCACTATTAATTATTTCTTTATTAATTAAATCAATATTACCAGTTAAAAACCCATATAAAATACCAATTATAATAAAAAAGGCCCAAATTTTATTAATCATAAATTAAACCAATCAAGTATCCTTTGCCATAATGATTTAGAGGTAGTTTTTTGTTTTCTAACTTCAATAAATAAATCTTCAGTATGAACTAATTTATCTTTAAAATATACTTCTACTACTCCTATATTGTTTTTATCTTGATAATGTTTTTGTTTAACTATTTTGGCTTTTAAATATATATCACCAGTTTCACTAGTCCTTAATGGGAAATGATAATTATTATTAATATATATTTTCCCTTTATAATAATCACTATTAAGATCAAATGTTTTTTGATTTAAAACTAAGTAATTATGAAAATTTGTAAATCCATAATTAAATAAGGTTTGATGAGTATTCCAATCATCATGATCATTAAGTGTTACTACAATAAAATTCATATTACCTTTAGTTGCTGTTGAAACTAAAGTACGACCAGCTTTCTCCGTAAATCCCGTCTTGCCACCAGTTGACCATTTATAAATATCTAATAATTTATTTTTGTTTTGCCAA
Organism: Bacilli bacterium; assembly: GCA_028685275.1. Taxonomy (GTDB): domain Bacteria; phylum Bacillota_I; class Bacilli_A; order RF39; family UBA660; genus SKGN01. The sequence goes on along the minus strand of JAQUEG010000007.1, from coordinate 5,535 downwards.
ACATAACTTTTATAATTAGTAGTTGTGGTTTTTACTTTGGTTCTGGTTATTTTTTTATAATCAGATAACTCTTGTGCATACCTAGTTAATAATGCCATATCATAGGCCGTAGAAAGATTACCACCATTTTCATCTAAACCATGTGGATTAACAAAAACAGTGTTTTTCATGCCAATTTTCTTAGCTTTTTCATTCATTTTATGCACAAAATCCTTTTCACTACCAGATATATAATTTGCAATCATTAAAGCCGCATCATTTCCACTTCTAAGCATTAAACCATATACTAAATCTTTTAAACTTATCTCTTCGCCAACTTGAATATAAATATTAGAACCATATGCTTTTAAAATATTTTCATCGACGATTACTTTTTCATCTAATCGATTTGATTCAATTGCTAATACAGCCGTCATAATTTTAGTAATACTCGCAATTAACATTTGTTTATTTTCATTTTTAGCATAAATAACACGACTAGAATCTTGATCCATTAAAATAACCGCTTCACTACTAACAGTTAAGGCATTAACTGGTAACCAAATACTAAACAATAATAAAAATATAATAACCCTTTTCATAATTTCCTCCTAATAAAAGATATGAAAAAAAAGGACATCTTAGTCCTTTTTAAGCAGTAATATATACACCATGTATTTTTTGTTTTTCCGTTTCCGTTAATTCATCTAATAACCATTCATCTTCTTCTTTAGTTAACCTTATATCCAAGGTGTATTTTGTTTTCCGGTTTTCTTTCATTAAAGTATCAATTTTATAATCCATATATTTTAAATTAGAAAATTGTTCATTATCATCTAGAAAATCATTTGGATTTTCTTCTACATGTTCATCTACTTCTATTTGGGCACGAGCATAATCATATACTTGAATTTCTACAGTAACAATAGCAGTATCCCCATTAATAACTTCATCTTTAATTGTATAAGTTAAATCTTTATATTGCCTTTTCATTAACTCCTTATATTGATCTTTTTGAGCAGTAGTCAAATTTTGTTCTGCTACTACTTCATCAAGTTGATTAGTTACTTCCTGATTTAAGGTTTGATATTTTGTAAATAAATCTTCTACTGCTCGTGTTGGCGATGCTTTTGGATTAAATAAAGTGCCACCACAACCAGTTACTAATATTAACATTATTAAGCCAACCAATATTTTTTTCATGTTTACCTCCTAGTTATAGATTGGCAAAATATACTTAAAATATACATTAAAATTCGCAATTATTTGGCGTTCTTGGAAAAGGGATTACATCTCTAATATTCTCAACCCCAGTTAAATAAATTAATAAGCGTTCAAAACCAAGACCAAACCCTGAATGTTTAACACTACCATATTTCCTTAAATTTAAATACCATTCAAGATCATTAAGCGTAATGTTTTTTTCTTTCATTAATTTTAATAAAACATCAAGGCGTTCTTCTCGTTGTGATCCACCCATTAATTCACCAGCTTTTGGTACTAAGAAATCAACTGCTGCTACAGTACCATCCCCATTATCACGCATATAAAATGCTTTTATTTCTTTTGGCCAATCTGTAACAAATACTGGTGTTTTAAAATATTCTTCAGTTAAATATTTTTCATGTTCAGTAGTAATATCTTCACCTTGTTTAGGCATAACTTCCCATTTTTTATTGGCTTTTAATAATATATCAATCGCTTCTTTATACGTAATTCGTACCGCTTTCGCATTTACTACATCTTTTAATCTTTGAATTAAACCTGGTTCAACAAATTTATTTAAAAAGGCCATTTCTGCTTTTGCATGCTCTAAAACATAACTAATAATATATTTTAAACATTCTTCTTCTACATCCATACAACCATTTAAATCAGTAAAAGCCATTTCTGGTTCAATCATCCAAAACTCAGAAGCATGTAATTTAGTATGTGACTTTTCCGCTCGAAAAGTAGGCCCAAAAGTATAAATACGTTTGAAAGCTAAAGCAAATGCTTCACCATGCAATTGACCAGATACGGTTAAACTAGTTTCTTTACCAAAAAAATCTTTACTGTAATCAATTTCACCATTATCAGTACGGGGAATATTATTAGGATCAATTGTTGAAACTTTAAACATTTCGCCTGCTCCTTCGGCATCATTACCAGTAATAATTGGTGAATGTAAATAAACATAGCCTCGCTCTTGAAAATAACAATGAACCGCATAAGCAGTTATACTACGAATCCGAAAAACCGCTTGAAATAAATTAGTACGCGGTCTTAAATAAGCAACTTCCCTTAAAAATTCACGTGTGTGTCTTTTAGGTTGAATAGGATAATCTTCCGCCGCATCTCCTTCTAAACTAATATTAGTTGCTTTAATTTCAAATTCTTGTCCGGGTGCTGGAGAAGAAATAACTTTCCCTATAACACGAATCGCACTGCCTACTCTTAATTTTTGAATTTCAACAAAATTATCTAAATCATTTTCATATACTATTTGAACTGATTTAAAATATGTTCCATCATAAAAATCAATAAAACCAAATTCTTTTTGTTTACGATGATTTTTAACCCATCCCTCTAAGATAACTTCTTTATTTAAATAATCTTCTTGGTATAATTTAATAACATCTAATAGCATACTATCACCTCAATTCAATTTCTTTATTTCTGTTTTTAATATTTCGGAAGCTTTTGCTGGATTAGCTTTCCCTTTGGTTTTTTTCATAACTTGCCCTACTAAATAATCAAGGACATTATCACGACCATTTAAGTATTCAGTTACTACTTCTTTATTTTCATTAATAACTTCTAAAGCAATTTTTAGTAAATAATCTTCATCTTGTATTTGTGACATATTAGCACTTTTCACAATATCTATTGGTTCTTTCTTTTCTTGTAGTGCTTGATAAAATACTTCCTTCCCTTGTTTAATGGAAATAGTTTTATCTTCTACTAATTTAATTAACTCAACTAGCATTTTAGGCGTGATAAATATTTCATTAATCCTTAGTCCATATTTATTAATATGACCTAAAACAACACCATTAATCCAATTAGTAATTTTTTTATAATCATCATCATAAGTAATAGCTTTTTCAAAAAAATCAGCAACTTCTTTATCTTTTACCAAAATAGTAGCATCATAACGCGATAAACCATATTCATTCATATATAATTGAATACGCTCATATTGAAGCATTGGAATCGTAGTTTTAATTTCATTAACCCAATCTTTTTTTATTTTAATAATAGGAATATTAGGTTCCATAAAATATTTATAATCAACTGCTTCTACTTTTTCCCGCATCGTATAAGTTTTTCGTTTGTTATCATCAAAACGACGCGTTTCCATAATAACTTTTTCCCCATTATCTAACATTTCGGCTTGCCTTTTTATTTCATATTCAATCGCGTCTTTTACATTATTAAATGAATTAATATTTTTTAATTCCACCTTTGTCCCCAGTTCTTTACTATCATCTTTCATTAATGAGATATTAACATCGCAACGCATTTGACCTTTATCACTTTTAGCTTCTGAAACATCACAATATAAAAAGATTGAACGTAATGCTTCTAAAAAGGTGACTACCTCTTCACTATTATGTAAACATGGTTCCGTGACTACTTCAATTAAAGGAACCCCCGCTCGATTATAATTTAATAAAGAATAACTACCATAATGATCAAGACTAGCAGTATCTTCTTCTAAATGCATCTCTTTAATAAAAACCTTTTTATCTTCACCATCAACATTTATTATCAATACACCATTAGACCCAATCGTTTTATTAAATTGGGTAATTTGATAACCTTTAGGTAAATCAGGATAAAAATAATTTTTGCGATCAAAAACAAGTTCATTTGGAATTGTACAATTAAGAGCAAGAGCAGTTTTAATTGCATACTCTACTGCAGTTTTATTAACAACCGGTAATACACCCGGGAAACCTAAATCAATAGTTGCCACATTAATATTGGGTTCTTCACTATATATATTAGGACCCATTGAAAATACTTTTGCTTTTGTTTTTAATTCACAATGAACTTCTAACCCGATTACAACTTTATACATTTTTGTTTCCCCCTTTTGCCATTATTCCTTTATAACCAAGTTGGGATTCTAAAGCATAAGCCATATTTAATACTTCACTGTCTTTTAAAATAGGGCCTGTTATATTTACACCAATTGGCATATTAGAAACAACACCACTTGGAATCGTAATGCTTGGGAAACCACCAAAATTACCAATTACTAAATGATTTTCTAATAATAAATAGCGATCTAATAATTTGTCAAATTTTTGGTCAAATTTAGGGGCAATACCACCAGTAGCAGGTAAAATTAAACCATCATATTTTTTAAATAATTCCGTTATTTTATCTACTATTATTCTTCTAACACGACAAGCATTTAAAAATAATTTTTCTTGATTTTCTTTTTGTAAAACATAACTACCAATAACAAATCTTCTTTTTATTAATTCTGAAAAACCATCAGTCCTTGTATTAAACATAACTTCATCTACCGTATCACCTGGTTGACGATTACCAAAAATAATACCAGTTAAATTAGCATTATTAGAAGTTACTTCAGCACATGAAATAGTAATATATGTAGGATGTAAAGCATTTAATAATTTCTTTTCAATCGAAACCGCTTCCACTTCGATCCCCAATTCCTTACATTGTTCTAATACAAAGTTAAAATTATCTAAAGTAGCTTGTACTTCTTGATTAATATCTTTGGTATCAATATCAATAATCTCTTTAATATAAAATAATTTTTTACCTTTTACTTTACCATCTAATAATTCACTATAAATTTTATTATCATCAGGTAAACTAGTCATATCTTTTTCATCTTTTCCTTTTAAAGCATCAATAACATATGCTGCATCTTCAACCCATCTTGTTAAACAACCAAAATGATCAAGGGAAGATGCAAAAGGAAATAAACCATAGCGAGAAATTCGACCATAAGTAGGTTTGAATCCAACCAAGCCACCATATGCAGCCGGTTTACGAATTGAATCACCGGTATCAGAACCTAATGCAAAAGGAACAATTCCAAGAGCAACAGTCGCTGCACTACCAGCTGAAGAACCACCAATCATTCTTTCTTTATCCCATGGATTACATACAATTCCCGTATGACCAGTAGTACCACTACCACCCATTGCTAATTCATCTAATACTGTTTTCCCTATTAAAACCGCTTTTTTTTCTTTTAATTTAGTCACTACAGTTGCATCAAAAACCGGAACATAATCTTTTAAAATATTAGAGGAAGCCGTAGTTAATATTCCTTTCGTAGAAATATTATCTTTTAAGGCATAAGGAATCCCATAAAGAGGATTATCAACATTATCATCTAAATCCTTCGCCGCATTTAAGGCATCATCTAAAATAGTAACAAATGAATTATAATCTGATTGATATTTATAAGCACGCTCTAAAGCAGCTTTTGATAAAGTAAGTGGTGTTATTTCACCATTTTTTAATAATTCATGCATTTCTTTTATTGTTAAATCTAAATATTCCATCTTAACCAACCACCTTTGG
>JAQUEG010000142.1 GCA_028685275.1 Bacilli bacterium | reverse complement strand
ATCTTTTGCCTTTTATAACTTCTTCAGTGATACTTTTTTCATAAAATTTAATATTTGTATCCCTTAAATTCAAAGTTTTTAGTATAATATCAGTTAGAGACATATAAATCATCCTTTCAATTTTTTTGGTAATTTAATTGTATCAAAGATGATTTATATTGTCTCATTTTTTATTTATAAAAATAAAAGGTGAGGATATCTATCCACACCAAATATTATAGAACCAATCAAAGAGCCTTTTTTATGCTAATGAAAACTGTGGTTTACCGATTGGTAATTATACTAGTCAAGTTTTTGCTAATTTTTATTTAAATGAATTTGACCATTTTGTAAAAAGTAAATTAAAAATAAAATATTATGGACGTTATGTTGATGATTTTGTATTGATTTCAACTGATAAAGAAAAATTGAAAAAAGCTATTTCTAAAATTAGGAGGTATTTAAGAGAAAATTTAGAATTAGAACTGCATCCTAAAAAGATATATTTACAAAATATTAGTTATGGTGTTGAATTTTTAGGTACTTATATAAAACCTTGGCGTAAGTATATAACACGTAGAATTAAAAACAATTTTTATTTATTAATTAAAGATATTAATAAGTTGTTAAATAATAAAAATTTAAAATATGCGGAAAAAGTAAAAATTAGACAGCGTTTAAATTCATATTTAGGGGTATTATTTCATTCTAATACTTATAATTTAATAAAGAAAAATTTTAAAATATTAAATGTTAATTTTAATAATTATTTTAGGGTGTCACCTAATTTCGATAAAGTTATTTTGAAAGGGTCTTATCTAGATCATGATTAAATATTACAGAAGATAAAAAGAATTTACTGGTTACGTTTCAAATGACGTGGCTTTTTTTATGATGCCACATGCGATACGGTCACCGGCATTACCTGCTGGTTGGGTGCGATTATCATCGGGATTTAAATGAATAATTACGGTTTTACCAATAATATCGTTTGGTTTAAATCGATTAGTATATACAACCATATAAGCATAACCATCATTAGATAATAAGGAAGGTAAATCCCCAGCATGAAAAGGGTGAGGCTGATTAGTAGGATTATAATGTCCTTTGGCTGATTCGAAATATTTATCGGTACAATTTTCACCTTCGTGAATATGAAAACCAAACGGTCCAATTGGGGGCTCATTGTTAAATGGTAGTTTAGTTGGTGGTAAATTTTTTACTTCGGCTTTCACTAATGTTCCGTTTTGCCATGGATAAAACTCAACAATACCACGAAGGTTAGGTGCAATAAAATTTCCTTTTAAATGGGCAATTGCTTCTGGCATAAATATCACACTCCTTTTTTATTTTATGTTTTTAGTCAAATATATTGAATAATTTTATTTATAAATCTTGATATGATGAATATATATTATATATAACCAAAGAAAGGAATATATAATAGTGGAAAAAATCAAAATAGGAATTCCCAGGGGGTTGCTATATTATAAGTATGGTGATTTATGGGAAAATTTTTTTCATGAGTTAGGATTTGAAATAGTTACTAGTCCTGAAACTAATAAAAGTATATTAAGTAAAGGTCAAAGTTTAGCTATTGATGAAAGTTGTTTATCAATGAAAATATATCTAGGACATGTTGCTTATTTAATTGATAAAGTTGATTACATTTTAATACCTCGTATTTGTAGTTTGTATAAGAAAGAAAAAATGTGTACTAATTTTCAAGCTTTATATGATATTGTAAATAATATTTTTAATATTAAAATAATTAATTATAATATTGATGTAGAAAAAGGAGTAACAGAAAAAAAGGCTTTTATGAAAATGGGGAAAAGTTTAGGAAAAAAAAGAAAACAAATAAAAAATGCTTATTATCGGGCGACCAGAATTGCGAAACGAAAAAAAGAACACCGATTAATTAAACAGGAACGTTTATTAAAGGAAAGTTCTAATTTAAAAATATTATTAGTTTCTCATTCTTATAATATGTATGATTATTTGATTGGTAAAGTAATTTCCAAATTATTAAATGAATTAGAAGTGGACGTTATATATGCTGATATTTTTGATGGAAAAAAAATACACAAAAAATATCAAGAAATTTCTAAAAAAGTTTATTGGACTTATAGCAAAGAATTGTTAGGGTCAATTATTCATTATTATGACTTTATTGATGGCATTATTTTACTTTCGGTTTTTCCTTGTGGGCCTGATTCTTTAACTAATGAAATGTGTATAAGGAAAATAAACAACAAACCAATTATTAATATAATAATTGATGAATTAACTGGTGAAGCCGGGTTGCAAACAAGAATTGAAAGTTTTGTTGATATTATTAAGCAACGAAAAGAAAAGGAGGCTGTAATCAATAATGAAGAAAACAATTAGTTTTCCGCACATGGATAATTATTATGTACCAATCACCTTTTTATTAAAAAAGGTTACTGATTGTCAAGTGATGCAACCATTACCAATTACGAAACGAACCTTGGAATTAGGTACTAAATATAGTCCGGAATTTGTTTGTGTTCCTTTTAAATATAATTTAGGTAATTATATTGAATCATTGGAAAGAGGCGCTGATATATTAGTACAAGCAGGTGGTGGTTGTCGTTATGGTTATTATGCAGAAGTACAAGAACAAATTTTACGTGATTTGGGTTATAATTTTGAATTTTATTCTTTAGTTGATAATAATCAAAACGTTTTTATTAATGCTTATAAAGTACTTAAAAGAATTAACAATAAACTAACAATATTTAAATATATATACTATATGATATTAACTTTAAAAATGATTAATTATATGGATAAAATTGATATTTATATTCGTGCTCATATTGGGTTTGAAAAAAATAAAGGTAATTTTGAGAAACTATTAAAGAAAATGCTAG
>JAQUEG010000141.1 GCA_028685275.1 Bacilli bacterium | reverse complement strand
AAAATCATAATTATCTTCCTTTAAAATCAAAAAATAATGCTCATTATCCTTAATAAATTTACTAGTATTTACCTTTTTATTATACTCTAAAATAAATATTATTATTAAACCTAATAATAGTATCTCCATTATTCAGCACCTACATTCTCATTATAATATTTTTCGCCATTTATCAAGAAGTAACTATTAACTAAAATAATAGCATGTAATAAAAACTTGACTATTGTCATATCTAATAAAGTTAAATAAGTATCAATTCCTAACAAATATTGAACTAACATTACTAATAAATATAATAATATACCATATTGAAGAAAGGCTTTATGAAAAGTACTTCTTTCCATTCGGTCTTTTAATACCCCTTCGACCAATGTATCAATATCAAGAAGCATATTATCTAATGATTCACGCGCTGCATCTCTCGCCCCTTCTTTAGTAATTTGTAAAAATAATTGGTGCATATTACGAACCATATAATAATCATATTTAGAGTTCATGTAATTAATCGATTCATCAATCGAACCATTTTGATACGCTAAATCAATCATGTGTTTAACATCAGATAACACTGGATCTTCTAAAACGCCAGAAGAATAAACACCCTCTAAAGCTTTAACAAAAGATTCCGTGACAGCAAATTCCATAATCGTATTAGTAGTATATACTTGAATTTGTTCAAATATAAATTCACTATAAATTCGCTTATATCTTAAGTATGCTAAATAAGGAATAAAAGCAATAGCGCCAAAACAATATACAATACTAACTAATATATTATAAAAATATAAATAAGAAACAATAAAACCACCACCAGCAAATATACCTAATTGAACTGTATATTGCTTAGTAGTATATTCTAATCCTAATTCCTTTACCTTATCACGAACGTTTTTAAATGAATAAGGAGCATATCTATCATATATCGATGTTGCTTGTGTAATAATATATTTATAAACATTTTCACCTGTATTACGTCGATATACTACAATATAGATAGCAATAAAGGCAATTAAAATGATTTCCATCTTAACACCTACCTTCTTATTTTATATTAAGGTTTCAACTTCTGTTTCAGTTTGAGTTCCAAATATATTAGATTCAATATCTACACCACTAATAGATAAGTAATCAATTAAGTATTTACTAGGGCTATTATGTAGAGTTTGGCCTTCATTTGTTTTACGATAAATTATATTATATTGCTGATTATTATCTTTATCAACGTAAAATTCACATACTTCAACAATTTCACGGATAAATTTTTTAGTTTCCTTATCTTGATATCCTCTAACATGAACCCCTAATTGAATATAACGATAAATAGATTTTAAAAATTGTTCCATATCAAGATTGGTCTCAAGAAGACTATACATACGATGTGGAATAGATTGTGCTTTATCAGAGTGAATAGTAGATATAATATTGTGACCTGATGAAATTGAATTACGAACAGCTGTTACTGCTTCCGCACTTCTAACCTCTGATAATAATATCCATTTAGGATTCTGTCTCATACATGTTACTAATACTTCCGAATAAGAAGCAATGTTATTAGTTTTCATAGCAACAATATCACGATGCGGAAAAATTCGATCTAAATGTAATTCCAATGTATCCTCAATTGTAATCATTTTTTCATTTTCTTTAGTATGAGAAGCTAAATATTTAACTAATTCAGTTTTACCGGAACCAGTTTCACCACTAACTACAATATTACAATGACCTTCTACACATTTAATTAAAAAATCATGTAATTCTTCCGTAACATATTTTTCTTCTAATATCTTTTCTTTCTTTAATCTAATTTTTGCTGGCGTTTTACGCATAACCATTGCAATTCCATTACGAGCAATTGAGTCATGAACAAAATTAAGACGTAATTCAGCACTTTCAGCATCAAGAAAAGGATGAGCCATATTGAAAGTTTTTCCCATTACATTCGAACATTGAAAAGCTATTTTCTCAATTAAAGCATTATTAACATTAGGATTCTCTACACGATAAATACCTTGAGAAAGACTTTTTAACCATATTTGTCCATTGTTACTATAAGAAACATCGGTAATATCTTCTTCATCCATATATTCTTTTAATGGTCCGAAATCAATATTATTAAACATACTGTCGTTGTACATATACTTCCCTCTCTATTCTTTAGTATAAATTATCGTTCAAATTAATCCACTCCGTCGCCTTCATTTTCTTCTTCATATTCAGGCTCTTCTCCTACATCTGGTAATTCATCAATTGGTACATAACCAGTATTAACATTAATAAATGATTGTAAATATTGATTAGTAATTGTAACTGCTCCTGGTTCTGTATAATAAGCTTCAGTATTAGGAACTGGTATTAATTCAGCGTTAATATTAGCAACATATCCTAAATAGTAAGCTTTTCTTAATAATAAATGAATTTCCTCTGGTACGGCAAAAATAATTGTACTTGGTACTCTTTCATCTTCCGTATTTTCAAATACATGCTTTCCAGTTCTATCTTTAACAGATAAAACTTTTATATTTTCAGCAAGTTTTCCAACAATAATTTTTCCCGTTTCATCTAATGCTTTAAAATATATATTTATATAATTACCAGGAAAAATTGAATTACCATAAGTACTTTCTATATCAACTGGAAAATTAAATGGTGTATTTCCTTCTGGAATATCTAAAAATGCTGAATCAGGTAATTCTTCAGCAGCAACAATTGAATCGCGATAAAATAAACTTCCAGCTGGGATAACAGTATTATAATTAGCATAACGGCCTTCAATTAAATTAGCATTACTAATTACATTCCCGATAATCATTCCTGGTGGAATTTCAGCATATCCAATCATATCTTCAGTAATCCTTTCTCTTGGTTGAATAGTATCTAAAG
>JAQUEG010000140.1 GCA_028685275.1 Bacilli bacterium | reverse complement strand
TAAAACCTTTTCTTTTCATTTTATACCTCACTTTTCTACTACTATTATTACACTTAACATAACATCTTATCCTTTTAAAGTCAATGAATTATATCAAATTTTGCATTGGTAATTTATGTTAATATTATTAACATAATTATATAAATCATTCATATGAATTGTTTTTATTATAATAACCAATTATCCCAATTATAATTAACATAAAGGCCGAAATATATAATATTAATTTTATATCTTCTATAAAAAGGAAAAAAATAAGCATTATTAATACCCGTACCAAACTTTGTAATCCTTCAATATATGCAACATAACCAAGTCGATCATATTGTTTACCCCAAGCATATAAATTATAATTAAAAGCTGTTTCATACATCTTTTCAACTAATCCTTCCATTAATCCCACAATTAGAAATAAGCCAGTTGCTAAAATATTTAATTTTAAAATCCATACTATAAATGATAAAAACCCCGTTAATAATAAGTAATCTTTCTTTTTCTTTGCCATTTTTTGAGCAAAAAAATATACAAATAACATACTAGCAAATCCGACAATAATATTAAAAATACCAATATAAGTATATTGATTTTTTACATATAAAAATATATATAAAGGGAATAAATATTTACTAATAACTCGAAACTGAGCAAAAGAAAAAAACAATGTATACTTAAAAGGAATATTTTTAATAATATTGCTTATTCCCATTTTTAATGATATTGGTTTTTGTTTTATATTTTCTAAACAAAATAATGGAATAACTGTAATTATATATAATAATATAATAACTAATAATAAAGAATATAAATTTAAATAAGTAATTAGTAAGGCCCCTAAATAAGAAGCTGGAATTAATGCTAATTGATTAAGAATAACAATTTTACCAACTTGGGGTGATATTTTTTTAATCGTTAATATTCCTAAAGCGAAATAATGTCTTGATAACCAATAAACATGGGCATTAATTACATGAGTAATAGCAATAATAACTAAATTAAAAATAGTAAAAGGCATAATAAAAAGATAATAATAAGAAATAATAATAGAAAAAGAAGTAATTATAATTAACCATTTAAAAGTTAATATACGGCTTAAATATACAAAAGGTATATTTAAAATAAATGAAAACAAATAACTTAATAATAGAAAAAGATAAACAGAAAAAAAAGAATCTACCTTATTATATAAAATAATAGGAACAAATACTTACACTAATCTACGTGTAAAAGTACCGAAAAAAATAAATAAATTATATTTCTTTTGGTTATTCATTTTACCACCTCATTTATCTTTTTTTAAATAATAAAGAATGATATACTTATATTAGGTGATGTTCATGAATCTTTTTAAATATTCAACTAATAATAACCGTTATCATACTTTAGAAGAAAATGATGCTTATTTATTAGAAATAAATAATTTTTCTTTTGATGAATTAAAAGAACTTGTTAAAAATAATATTATTATAAATTTACATATTATAATTGAGCCAAATTATATTAATGCTGAATTATTAAAATATTTAAATACTTTAAAACAAAAAATTGATCTTACCATCGAATTAAAAGCACCATTAATTTATAATATGGACACAATTGCCTTAAAATATGATTGGGATCAAATAGGAAAAATTATAAAAAAAATACGTCAACTAAAAATTAAAGTAGTTATTAATGTTATTAATGGTCTTCCTAATATAACTAAAGAAATAATGTTAAAAAATACCCGTTATTTAACTAAACTAGATATTCAAGGCGTTAAAATAAATATGTTTACAATTGAAAAAAATACTAAAATATCAGAATTTTATACTAGAAAAGCATTTCCATTATTAACAAAAAAAGAATACATTGATATTGTTACTGAGCAATTAGAAATAATACCTAGCAGAATTGTTATTTATCAATTAATTAATGATATTAATATAAAAAATATACTAGTTCCTAAATGGTTAATGGAAAAGAATAATATTGAAAACGAAATAAACACTAATTTAATATCAAAAAATACATACCAAGGTTTTCATGAAAATATTTTAAATAAATTTAAGCAAATTATTGTTAATAATATTAACAACAATGATATTGTAATTGATGCAACAATTGGCAATGGAAATGATACTATGTTTTTAACTAATCTAGTTACTAATGGTCATGTATATGGTTTTGATATTCAAAAAGAAGCTATAATAAGAACTAAAAAATTATTAAATAATAATAAAATAAAAAATTATACCTTATACCAAGAATCACATGCTAATATGTTAGATAAATTACCGCAATTAAAAAATAAAGTAAAAATTATTACTTTTAATTTAGGATATTTGCCTAATTGGCATAAAGAAATTACTACTAAAGTAGAAGCCACCATTAAAGCAATAAAAATTAGTTTAGAGCTGTTAAAAAAAGATGGCATTTGTTTAATCGTTGTTTATCCAGGTCATGAAGAAGGTCAAAAAGAAAGTAAGGAAATAAAAAAATGCTTAGCTAAAATGGGAAACAATTATATCATTAATTATTACTATAACACTGATAATAAAAAAGCACCTTATTTAATCGAAATAAAAAATATCTAATATTAACTAGATATTTTTTTATTAATCTATTTTTAAAATTTTTTCAAAAGTTGGTAACATCCCAATTCCATTTTTAGTATGAGGTGGTAATTGATATATATCATGGCCAGGATATTGATTAGCTTCAATTAATAATGGTCCTTCTTTTGTGATAGCAACATCCCAACCCATAATTCCTAATTCCGGTATTTCTTGAGCTGCTTTTTTTGCTAAATTAATTACTTCTTGCCATTTTGGTACTTTAAAACCAACTATATTAACATTAGTTAAAGGGTGTTTTTCATAAATATTTCCCGCTTTATCTAATGCTTTATATT
>JAQUEG010000139.1 GCA_028685275.1 Bacilli bacterium | reverse complement strand
ATGTTTGGGGAATTCTTAAATCTGATTCTTTTAGAATTTCAAAAGTAATTAACATTAACATTGCTTCAACTATGGTTGGAAAAGGAACACCATCCCTTTGAGCCGCAAAACTAATTAATAATTTTTCGGGAATTGCTTCATGATTATGAGTCGTAATGGCAATATATATAGCAGGTGTTAGAAGGGTAATAATAAAGGCTAAAAAGCGAATTATTCGGGTATAATTAACATTAATACTTTTTTGATAATAATCACCAGGGCTATGGAGGAAATCTATTAAAACTGCAGGAATAATAACAGCATATTGTGAGTTTTCAACTATAATTGCTATTTTACCTTCTAACAAATGTTCACTTACTAAATCAGGTCTTTCGGTTGATATATAATCAGGAAATACATTGTTTTTGTTTTCGGAAATCATTTCCATAATATAATTACTATCTGGTATTGAATCTATTTCAATATCTTTTATTTTATCAACAATATAATTTACTAAATCAATATCAGCAATATCATTAATGTACATAATACCAACTTTGTTTTTACTTCTTGTACCAACAGTAACTTCTTTTAACCATAGTGATTCTGTTTTTAATTTTTTTCTAATTAAACCAATATTAGTTTGATAATTTTCAGTAAGCGCATCTTTCGGGCCTTTGATAATAGTTTCCGCTTTTGATTCTTGAATACCACTATTTAGTTTTTCTTTTGTTTCAATCGCTAATGCTTGATCATTACCATCAGTTAAAATAATGGTAAAACCACTTAATAATAAATATAGTAATTCATCATAATTATCAATTATATTTATTTTATGAACGGGTAATTTGGCTTTTATATTTTTAATAATTTCATCTTTTTTATAAGGGGTTTTTCTATCTGATTCAAAATATTCTAAGATAAAATCATTTATCGTAGTTCGATTACTAACCATTTCATTAAAAATAACATAAATATAATGATTAAAATAAGGAATTGTTTTTATAATAATATCCGGGGAATTACCAGTTTCCTTTTTAATTTCATTAATTACTTCAATTGCTTTTTTTGATAATTTTTTTTTCATATTATCCCTCATTTACTTTTTATTATTAACAAATTTATTTAAAATTATGTTATACTTAAGAAAAAAAATAAGGAGAAAAGAATGAAAGTATTATCTTTAAAACAACCATATGCTGATTTAATAAAAAATAAAATAAAAATGATTGAAACTAGATCATGGTCAACTAAATATCGTGGTGAATTATATATTCATACTAGTAAAACTAAAATCAATTATAAAGAATTAAGAAATAAAGCAGTATTAAACTTTATTAATGTTAATAAATGTGAATATGGGGCAATTATTTTAAAATGTAAATTAGTTGATTGTATATTAATGACAGAAGAGTTTATAAATGAAATAAAGCAAAATAAAAATGAATATTTATGTGGTTATTATGAAATAGGAAGATATGCTTGGCTATTAAGCGATATTGAAATAATAAAACCTATTTACGTAAATGGTAAACTTGGTATATGGAATTATAATGGTTAAAATAAATAATATGTTATACTTAAGATGGTGGTAAAATGAAGCAAATAAAGACTCTTTTTTTATTGATTTTATTAATTATTTTAGTTGGTTGTTCTAATAAAGTAACTACTTATAATAATAATTATTTTTATATGGATACTTATATAAATGTAAAAATTTATTCTAATAATAAAAATTTAGTAATAAAAGCTTTTAAAGAAATTAACAATATTTATCAGGAATATCATCAATTATCAGATCGTTATCAATCGTATGATAATTTAATTAATTTATATTATATTAATCATAATTTAGATATTAATAAAGAAATAATAATAAATGAAAAACTATATGATATGATCAAATATAGTATTGATTTTTATCATAAAAGTAATGGTTTACTTAATATTGCATTAGGTAATGTAATTGATGTTTGGAAACAATATCGAGAAGAAGGAATTGGAATTCCTACTGAAAAAGAATTAATGGAAAGCGGTAGTATTGATATTGATAATATTATTTTAAGTGATAAGGCCATTATGAAAAAAAATAATATTAAAATTGATTTAGGGGCGATTGCAAAAGGATATGCAACGGAAAAAGTTGGTCAATATCTAGAAAGTATTGGTTTAAATCAATATATTATTAATGCTGGTGGTAATGTTAAAGTAGGTAGTCATTATCAAGACGATAATTATACAATAGGGGTTGAAGATCCTAATGATACTACGGAAATATATCAAGTTATAAAAGGTAATAATATGGTAGTTGTTACTAGTGGTGGTTATGAACGTTTTTATGAATATAAAGGACAAAAATATCATCATATTATTGATCCAAATACTTTATTTCCACCTCAATATATGCAGGCAGTAACGGTTATTTGTGATAATAGTGCTTATGGCGATGCATTATCTACCATATTATTTTTAATGCCAATTGAAACTGGTATAAATTATATAAATAATTTGGATAATGTAGAAGCAGTATGGTATGGTTTAGATAACCAAATATATTATTCTGAAGGTTTTGATAAATATGCATAAAAATGATATGATATTAATTGTAATTATTTTAATTATCGCTTTAATTATTTTTATAGTTCCGAAAATAAATTCTAATCAAGGTAACAAAATCGCCAATGTTTATTATGAAAATAAATTAATTAAAACGATTGATTTATCTTCTAATTTAAAGCAAGAATATAATATCAAGGGTTATAATGGGAATATTGTGATTGAAACTAAAGATAATATGATTAGAGTAAAAACGGAAAATTCCCCTTTACATTTATGTTCTAAACAAGGTTGGGTTGAAAATAGTCATGAAGTAATTGTTTGTTTACCTAATCGTATCATAATAAAGATAGAAGATAATG
>JAQUEG010000138.1 GCA_028685275.1 Bacilli bacterium | reverse complement strand
GGTCTGACGCGCTTAACGGGCGCTCTTTTATTGGAGCTCCATGAGCAGTGGACAGTGGGCAAGCAATACAATGACATGGCTGACTACCACGATTGGATACGAGAAAGAGAAACCGAGAAGTTATTGGGCATGAAACGAATAAAAACAAAGGTTTGCTCGGCATAGGCCGGGGAGGTAAAGGGAAAGTGCATTTACACCGACATTCTTGATTCGACTATAACGCGAAATGGCTTATGATATGTTTATCCGTGAGGTGCTCGGCTGTTACTTGCACCGTGGATTTAAAACCGAAAGTGCGGGAATGATAATTGACTGGAAGTAAGTCGCAGAAAATATTTAAGAAATATAACCCGGTCGAAGCGGTAACCCGCTGCCCGTACGGGCGCGCGCCCGTACGCAAATTGCTTGATCTGTACGCAAGGGCGGCCGTAAATCTCTATGGCGTCATTTCTAAGGAAGAACTTGCAGAAATATTCAACCGCCAGAACGAGGAACAGACAACCCCCGACGAGGTGGTCACATTGCTACTACCGCTCGTACTGAAACATAAATGGTATTGCTTTTATAAAGAAAACATCGTCCATTACTGGGCAATCGAGGACTTTGAATATGCAGACGCTTGGCTTTTAAAGCAAGGTGAAAAGCCGAGGTTCATCCCTGAAAAGGATGAGTTTTTGAAATTTGCAAACCCATATTACGAGAGCAAAACGCAGGCATCTTTCTGGGATAAACTCCATGAGTTTGCCGTCAAAGAGTGGCCGGATAACAATCAGAGATACCGATTCTACAATGAATTAAAGGAAATCTCGGCGTTCAGCGCAGGAATTTACGAAGTTGGCGAGCTTCTTGAAAAATATGGGCTAATTTTTAGCAGCGAAAAACAAGCCCAGGTGTTTCTCGAGTTGTTTACGGATGCCTGTAACAATATGCGGCTCTGGTCAAATAAAGGTCATACTCCAAACGAGATGAATAAGTATCTTGCAGACCACTTTCCCCAAAACGATCCGTCACAGATCCTCCTGTCGGAAAGGAAAATGATAGGCCGGAACGACCCTTGCCCTTGCGGAAGCGGCAAGAAATATAAAAGATGCTGCCTCCTGATCGAGGAATCCCAAACGGCGCAACTTTCAAGAAGCGAATGCGCCCTGTTTTATGAAACTTGGTATGGATTAATGAGCTTTGTCAACGAACAAAAAAAAGTCATTAACGAGGTGGTCAAGCCGGTTTACCCCAATCCTGTCAGTGACGAGCAGATCTATAAAGTGCGCGAGGTTTTGTGGGAAAATCCAAAATTGATAGACGATTACCTGAACGCCGTGTCGCTCACGGACAGAAAAATCGCGCTTCTTGAAGCCTGGCGCGATCACCACAAGAAGGATATGTTCCTTTTGGTGGATTACAAACCCGAATATGCGGTGGTGATTGGCACTAACGAGCAAAAAGAAAACAGGCTGTACGGTATTAAGGGCATTAGCCGGTCGCTGTCAGACGCTATGCAGCGAAAATTACCGACTCAAATTGAAACGGTGCTGTTACCTTTTGAGGACAAAATCATCTATGACAGCTTTACGAGTTCGATGTCCATAAGTTTTGGCGAGGGAGCAAAGAAGATGTTTCGGGAAATGTACGAAAAGGCGATTGTGCACGGGATCATTACGCGTTTGGGTGATGATATATAAAATGATTGTGAAGTCCCTGCTCCTTTTAAATACTTATGGCTTGTCCGTTCACAAGTGAATCTTTCCACCATTTCAAGTAGGATAAAAAGAGAACTGAAAATGATAACCGGAGGAATTGCCTCATGAATAACTTACTCGATCGCGTACAAAGCACGATGCTCATGGGAGCGGGGCCGTCAAGTGTCGCCCCCTCGACCTACCACGCCATGTCGCAGCCCACCTTGGGTCATATGGATCCTTATTTTATCCGGATCATGGATGAATTAATGGCCGGTTTACGCGTACTCTTCGGTACCGAAAATGCACTGACCATCCCTTTGTCCGGCACCGGTTCATTGGGCATGGAAGCCTCCTTTGTGAACCTTGTGGAACAAGGGGACAAGGTTCTCATCTTGCAAAACGGTGTTTTCGGTGTCCGCATGGTGGAGGTCGCTACCCGTTTGGGCGCTCAGGTGACAGAGCTTGCCTTTGAATGGGGGACCCCCGCTGATATAGAGGAAGTTGAAAAAGCGCTGCGACAAGACTCTTTCAAAATCGTCGCCGTCGTCATGGCCGAAACCTCCACGGGTGTGTTAAACCCCGTCAAAGAAATCGGGGAGTTGTTGAAAGAAGATACCCTCTACATCGTCGACGCGGTCACCGCCATCGGGGGCATGCCGATTGAAGCGGATCGTTGGGGCGTCGATGTCTGCTACGCCGGCTCACAAAAATGCCTGTCCTGCCCGCCGGGCGCCTCGCCGATTACCTTTTCACCAAGGGCTGTTGAAGCCATTAAAAAAAGAAAAACAAAGGTACCCAACTGGTATGTTGACATGACACTCTTAACAGAATATATGAGCGGCGGCAAACGCGTATACCACCACACGCCTCCGATCAACATGATGTACGGGTTGTACCAGGCGGTGCTGAATATACTGGAGGAGGGACCGGCAAAGGTCTTCGAACGCCATGTGAAGGCGCACAAACATTTGGTGGAACAGCTAGGATCTTTGGGCTGGACACTTTTGGTCGATGAGCCCTACCGTCTCCCGATGCTGAACGCACTTGTGGTCCCGGAGGGAGTCGATGAATCGGCACTTCGAGCGACATTATTGAACGAACACCATATTGAGATCAGCGCGGGGCTTGGCGCATTGGCCGGCAAAATCGTACGCGTCGGCCTCATGGGCTACAACGCCAAGATCGAAAGTGTAGACCGGGTGGTATCGGCCATGCGTCAAATTTGAAGATTGCCTT
>JAQUEG010000137.1 GCA_028685275.1 Bacilli bacterium | reverse complement strand
GGCATGCTCTTAAGAATTTCAATTTCAATATCCTTTGCTACATATACGTTATTGAAAAATAGTTTTAAGATATCAAGTTCTCCAATTGTTGCTAACATTTCTAATATTGCGATATCTACAACAACATTCTTTTTACTAATGTATATTTTTTCAATTTGATTTAATTCTTCAGCTGTTATATTTAGGGTTTCGGAGATCTTTTTATTATTTAAATGCTGCAAAAAATTAGAAATATTGATATTTAATAGTTCACTTGCTTTTGATAAAGTAATATTCCCACTTTCATATTCACTAATTATATCTTGAAAATGATGAGATTGAGTAACTAAAGTATCCATAATTCTGTCAGCATCTCCAGATTTTACATATTTCGTATTTGGATTTAAGCTTAATACTTCATTAAATTCATCTACTGCATCATCTGTTCTACCAGATGACAGCAATGAATTTCCTAAAACAAAATGTGCATATTCGTTTTCAGGTTCAATAGAAATTGCATTTTTAGCATATTCTATAGCTTTTTCGTAATCTTCTTCCCCAAAATAAATATTTGCTAGAGACAAATGTGCCGGCGAATAGTGGTCATTCATTTTGATTACTTTTTCTAAAATAAAAACTGCCTCACTTTGATTGCCCATCTGACTTAATAATACGGCAAAATTGTGATTTAAGTCTAAATCTTCAGGGTAGATATTTAGAGCAGTCTCAAAATACGCCTTTGCATCATCAAACATCTCAGAATCTAAAAGTGAGAGACATATTAGTCTATAAACTTTAGCATCTTCATAGCCTGAATCTAAGGCTCTTTTTGAATATTCAAAGGAATTTGTATAATCATTCATTTCGTAATACAGAACGCTGAGGTTATAATAATGAACAGAAATATTTTCGTTATCTATCCTTATCAAATCTTCAGCATATTTTACAGCGAATTCTGGTATGTGACATTCAATATATAAATTAATTAAATCACGCATTGGTTCAATTGCTGTATCATTTTGTTTGATTGATTCCTTAAAATACTTGGCTGCCAATTCATAATCTTCTTTTTTATAATATAGCCTTCCCAAAACATAGTTCGCCCTCCAATCAAGGATTAAATGTTTGGAGGCATTATTAAGTATTTCAATACCTTGCTGAATTTCACCCATTTTATCTTTTACTTGTGAAAGATGTATGTATAAGTGGAGACACTCTGGATATTCTTCAATTAGGTTGTCAAGCAAAAATTCAGCTTCATCTAGTTTGCCTTCAAAGAGATATGCAAGTGCCAGATTAGCTCTTATCACAAAAGATTTTACACCTTTATCGACTAAAGGTTGATAGTATTCAATACACTTGTCAAAATTATCAAGAGAAAGATATGCCATACCTAAATTCACATATATCTCGTCTGCTTCTACACCACATTCAATTGCTTTTTCATTGTATTCAATCGATTTTTCGATTTCGTCGATCGCTAAGTAGGCGCTTGCCAAATTTGGATAGATACTAGAATTAAGATGCTCAATATTCTGTGAAGAATTAAGTTCCATAGCTTTTTCAAAGCATTGAATTGATTTTTGCACATAAGCAGTATTAATTAATTTTTTAAAGTCTGCACCTATGTGTACAACACCTTTTTGAGAACTAGCTTCTAAAAAAACATTTCCTAAGTGTGTATGATAAGAAGCTGAAGCATTTTCTCTTTTAACAGCCTCTTTACCATATTTGATTGCCTCATCGTATTTTTGTTCACTAAGGTATATGTAGCTCATTGCATACATAGGATAAGCATCGTTTTGATCAATAGTAGCTGCTTCTCGCAGTAATTTTAATGATTCAGTTACATTTCCTCTTTTATGCTCAATTAAAGCTAAAACAGCCTTTGCTAAAATGCAATGTTGATCATTTTCAAGAGCCTTATTTGCATAAGCTTCAGCTTCATCAATATTTCCATTGACTCTCAAAAAAGATGAAATATTAGCGAGTACAATTGGATGGGTTTCATCAATTTCTTCTGCTTCTTGAAGCAATTTGTTTGTTGCACTTGTATTACCTTTATTTTGATAGCAAACCGCTTTTCCAACTAGTACTTTTAACAATAACTCATTATTTTGATGGATTTGTAATTTTTTTTCTGCAATCCCATAGATTTTCAATGCCTCATCATAATCTTTATTCACAGCACATGAGTGCTTTGCAGTTTCAATCCAGTCTCCTATTTCATTCAAGATAGTATCGTTATTAGGAATGGTGATATTCTGATCATTTGGAAAATTCATTATGCCAGATGACTTGATCATATTAACGATTTGAGGGATCTCCTCTACATATTTTTTTAATTCATCGATCTTATCTTCAATCAAGCTAAAGCGAAATTGCATTTTTGCATCATGAGCTGAAATAAGCCCTTGTGAAATAGCTTTATCAAGAGTAATTTTACATCCTTCAATTAAAATATCAAAAAGATTTGAGGCAAAAGAATTGCATTTTTCAGTTTCAACTTCAAAATAACGTGAAAATGATAAACAGAATTCATTTCTAATTTCTTCAATGCTGTTACGGGTTAAACCTGGATTATAAATTTGTTGAACTATTAATTCAACATCTTCAGATTTCAAAAATTGAGCTAACGGCTTCACTTCAACTTCTGGGAAGTCTTCAAGTGAAATTTTCTGGTCAATGATAAATTCAAAATCACTTTTATGTATAACTAAGCTTTCAATATCTTTACTAAACAAATTATTACTGACTTTTTTTAAAGCACTTATTGCTATAGTTGATGTAAAATTTGCCAATATTGAAACTGTAAAAGGATCCATATAGTACACTAAAAACAATTCAAAATATTTAATAGTAACTTTTTGATTTATAATAATTCATTTTCAATATATAATGAAAGATTACAATATGAAATGAAGCGATTGAATAGCAAATTTTTAAAAAGGTTGC
>JAQUEG010000136.1 GCA_028685275.1 Bacilli bacterium | reverse complement strand
AATCCGAGGCAGTTTGCCATTATGATTGCCAGGGGGTCGCCCGTATGCTCAAGGACCTCACCGGCCTGGGCATGCACAAGGAAAAATGCGCGCTTGAGGCGATGCAGGAGCGCCTGCGGCTCTTCTATGTCGCCATCACCCGGGCCAAATACTTCTGCAAGGCCTGGGTCGAAAGCGGCGGCAACAGTGTCTTCAATTATCTCTTTCGACAGCGTGGACAAGAAGCCTTTCCAGAGCCAGTTGAAGATGCCCTGGCGCAAATCGTCAGCAGCGGCAAAACAATTATGTCTGAGGCGGAACTGCAACAGGCTGGGGTGAAAATTACGGCGGCAAATAAAACTGAAGCGACAGAAAAGGCAGCAAAAACTGGCGACCAAGGGCAGGAAAGCGTCGCTCCCGTCACTGCGCAGCCAGTTTTGCAGCAGCTTTCGCATCCAGAGCGAATCCGTCCATTTTGGCGCACTCTCAGCGCCACAGCGCTAATGCAGAGTCTGCTTGACGGAGGTGCCGCCAACAAACCTGGCCCAGAGGAGGCCGCAGCAGCGGAAAGTCCGGCCAAAGACTTGGATGAGGCTGACGCCATTGACGAGGATGGAGCAACTTTGGGCGAAGAAAAGTCGGCCCCGGTGCTGAGTCCAGAGGAATGGGCTGCCCTGCCGCCTATTTTCACTTTCAATCCCGGCAAGCAAACCGGCAGCTGCTGGCATGCCATCTTTGAAAAGATTGATTTTGCCGCCGACGAACAGGAAATTCGGCAAGTTTGCGCCGAGCAGCTCAACTTGTACTCCTTGTCCAGCGATCCGGCAGCCTTGGCGACGGTGTCCGATATGGTCGGTAAGGTCTTGCGCGCCGAGCTTGCCCCACCACCAGGTTGCGGCGAACCTTTCCGGCTCTGTGAAATCAGCAGCGGCGAGCGTCTCTCAGAACTCGATTTCACCTACGGGCTCAAGCAAGGCAAAAAATTGTCGCTCGACCAGGACTTCCTGCATCGGCATGGACTGCCCGCGCAACAAGCCTTTGAAAAAACCATTGCCAGAGCCATGATCGGCAGCATCGACTTGGTCGCCCGCAAAAACCAGCGCTACTATATCATCGACTGGAAATCAAATGTCATCAACTATGACTTGGGAAGTTTTTCCGGGTCTGGCCTGCTCGGCGAGATGCGCCGCCACGCCTATCCCTTGCAATATCTGGTCTACACCTGTACCCTGGTCGAGTTTCTGCGCCAGCGCATGGGACGCTTCGGAGCACAGGAATATCAACAATACTTCGGCGGCGTCTTCTATCTCTTTCTCAGAGGCATTGATCCGCAATACCCCAAGCGAGGCATCGTCAGAGCCAGACCAGAATACAAAGATATCGAAAAAATGCTCGAGATGATAAGGATATAATAGCCCTGAAAACTGCTAAACTTACTATTAACCGGTACTAAGACTTACTATTAGCCGGTACTTATACTTACGATCAGCCGCTTGCCAGACTTACGATCAGCCACTTGCCAAACTTACGATCAGCCACTTGCCAGACTTACGATCAGCCGCTATATTAACTTACGATCAGCCGAATTGTGCTGATACTCAAAGATAGGGAGCTGGCGCTATGGAAAATGGGCAAAAGCAGATAAATTTATATCCTCGTTTTGTTTATCCTCGGCTTTTGCAGGCGCTTGAGGATTCTCCCGCGCTATTGATTCATGGGCCGCGTCAGTGCGGGAAAACGACTTTAGCCCGTCAGCTAGCGGAAGAGACTGGCTGTGCTTACATCACTTTTGATGATGATCTTCAACGCAACGCCGCCAAATTTGATCCAATTGGCTTTGTCGCCGATCAGCCGGAACGCGTAGTTTTGGATGAGGTGCAACGGGTGCCGGAGTTGTTCACTTCTCTTAAGTTAGCCATTGATGAGCAATATCGCCCGGGCCGGTTTATTTTAACCGGATCAGCCAATGTGTTGTTGTTGCCAAATTTGGCAGATTCCTTGGCCGGCAGAATGGAGATTTTTCGTCTGTGTCCTCTTTCGCAGGCGGAATTGAGCCGAAAACGTCCGGTCTTTCTCGAATGTCTTTTTCAATCTGGCTTTAAACCGGGTATATTTGCTCAGCGCCAGGGCAAAGCTCTTGCTGGGCGATTAGCCGGAGGTGGTTTTCCTGCCGCCCTGGCTCGCCCCAGCCAGCGCCGCAGAGAGGCCTGGTACCGGAATTATGCTGACACCCTGCTGCAACGTGACATTCGCGATTTGCTGCGAGTCAGCAGTCTGGAACTGCTCGCGCGTCTGCTGACCTTTGCCGCAGGACATACGGCTTGCCTGCTTAATGTCGCGGCAATCGCTGCACCATTTCATGTCAGCCGGCAAACTGTCGGAGAATACTTGGCCTTGTTTTCCAGGATCTTTCTCCTTGAGGAACTAGCCCCTTGGCATAACAATTTGATGAAGCGGCTCGTCAAAACCCCAAAACTACATTTTGTTGACAGTGGACTGGCCTGCACACTACTTGGTTTAGACGAGGATGCTCTTTGGTCAAACCGGAATCTGTTTGGGCAAATGCTGGAAACCTTTGTTTATCAGGAACTCCGCCGGCAAGCAAGCTGGTATGAGAAAAACGTCAGCTTCACCCATTTTCGCGACCGGGATCAAATCGAAGTGGACATAATCCTGGAATCTCATGGGCAAACAGCTGCTGTAGAGGTGAAAGCTGCATCCACGCTGAGCAGCGCTGATTTCAAAGGACTGCGCAGGCTGAAAGAAACGCTGAAGGATCGCTTCGTTGCTGGTGTTGTGCTTTATGACGGAGAAGCTATCGTCGGATTTGGTGAGCGACTATACGCAGTGCCAATTACTTTCCTGTGGGAGGCAAACTGAAAAATCCACTGATTGTTGGAAGATTCCTAAGGCGGGCACCCATACCCCATTTTGCACCACGCACCACGGGACGATGGGACGGTTGTTGTTGTTGTTGGATGGGACTAGG
>JAQUEG010000135.1 GCA_028685275.1 Bacilli bacterium | reverse complement strand
TTATCAAATTTTATGTTAAAAAGAGATAATGTTAAAGAATTTTTAATCTATGGCTATGCTTCTGATGGTATGGTAAGTTGTTCAAAAGATATAATTAGAATTATGGGTGATTATACTGATTCATATGTACAAGGTTATTTTCAATATGATTCGAAAAAAAGTGGTGGAGTTACTAGAAGTCATATTCGATTGTCTAATGAACCAATTCGTTCTACGTATTATATTAATTCCCCTGATTTAGTAGTATGTGCGAAAGAAGCATTTCTTGGGCGTTATGATATGTTGTCAAACATTAAAGATAATGGAGCATTTTTGTTTGTTAGTAGTATGTCAGCAAATGAGGTAATTGGACAACTATCTGATGGTATTAAAAAGTTATTATCAGAACGTAATATTAAATTTTATTTAATTGATGCTTATAAACTTGCTAATGAAAATGGTCTTAAAAATAAAATAAGTATGATTATTGAAGCGTGCATTTTTAAAATAACTGATTTAATGTCTTATAAAAAAGTTACATCAATAATAGAAGAAAATATTGTTAATAATTTTGGTCATAAAGGTTCTAATATTGTAGAATCTAATATTAAAGCAATGCAAGGAGTTAATAAATATTTAGTCGAAATTGAAATCGAACAACAATGGAAACAATTAGAATTAGACAAAGAATCAGAATATATAATTGAAGATAAATTAAATGATCCGATATTTAGTAAAATGGAAAATTTAAAAGGAAATGAATTACCAGTTTCAGCATTTTGTGATTCTAAAGATGGATCCTATATTTGTGGCACTTCAAAATATGAAAAAAGAGCCATTGCGGAAAATGTCCCGGTTTGGATCCCTGAAAATTGTATTCAATGTAATCAATGTTCATTTGTTTGTCCACATGCAGTAGTAAGACCATTTTTATTAAATAAAGAAGAATATGAAAATGCTCCTGCTATAATTAAAGAAAATGCTATAGATGCAGTTGGAAGTGATTATAAATTTTATGTTGGTATTTCTAATTTAGATTGTACTGGTTGTGGAGTATGCGCTAATACATGTCCTGGTAAAAATGGTCAAAAAGCATTAGTAATGAAACCATATGAAGAAGTTTCTCCTGATAATGCCTTTGAATATTTAATTCAAAATGTTTCAATTAAAGAAGAACAAATAAAGCCAACGGTAAAGAATTCACAATTTCAAAGACCATTATTTGAATATAGTGGAGCTTGTGCTGGTTGTGGTGAAACACCTTATTTAAGGTTATTAACGCAGTTGTTTGGCAATAAATTAGTAATTGCTAATGCAACTGGCTGTTCTTCTATTTATGGTGCTAGTATGCCAAGTATGCCATATAGTGTACCATGGGCTAATTCATTATTCGAAGATAATGCTGAATTTGGTTATGGGATGGCTATTGCCTATGCAACTATTAGAAACCGAATTAAAGATATTATAATGACTAAGTTAAATGAAGTAGATGAAAAAACAAAAGGATTATTACAACAATGGTTAGATAATTATGATAATGATATTATAACAAAAGAGGTTTATGAACAATTAGATTATAATAAAATATTAGAATTAAAGGAATTAAAAGAATTTATTCCTACTCGCAGTATTTGGTTAGTTGGTGGCGATGGTTGGGCTTATGATATTGGTTTTGGTGGTATTGATCATGTTTTAGCTAGTAACGATAATGTTAATATTTTAGTATTAGATAGCCAAGTATATTCTAATACTGGGGGCCAATCTTCTAAGGCTTCAGAAAAAGGATCAGTTGCTAAATTTACTACTAGTGGTAAAAAAACAATGTCCAAAGATTTAGCTAGAATTGCTATGACATATCCTAATGTATATGTAGCGCAAGTAAGTATGGGTGCAAATATGAATCAAACTTTAAAAGCATTTATTGAAGCTGAACAACATCAAGGTCCATCTATTATTATTGCGTATTCTACTTGTATATTACACGGTATAAAAAAGGGAATGGAATTTAGTATGGAACAACAAAAAAGAGCAACTGAATGTGGTTATTTCCCTATATTCCGTTATGATCCAACTAGTGATAAATTTACATTAGATTATAAGGAACCAGATTTTAATAAATTTTACGACTTTTTAAATAGTGAAAACCGTTTTTCAATGTTAGAGCGTGCTGATCAAGAAAAAGCCCAAAAATTATTTAAAGAAGCAGAAGTAGGAGTAATGAAAAAATTTAAGTATTATCAATCTTTAGAAAAAAAAGATTAAATATGGTATAATTTTTATGAAATGGAGGTAAAAAAGTGGAAAAAACTTATGTAATGCTAAAACCAGATTGTTATAAACGAGGTTTAATTGGTGAAATAATTAGTCGTATTGAAAAGAAAGGATACCAAATTACTAATATAAAAATGCTGACTTTAAATGAAGAAATACTAAAAGAACATTATAGTCATTTAGCAGATAAACCTTTCTTTTCAGAAATAATAAATTTTATGACTTCAGGACCAGTGGTTGGTATGATTGTAGAAGGCGAAAGTGTAATTGAAGGAATTAGAATTCTAATGGGTGCAACTAAATGGCACGATGCTCTTCCAGGTACAATTAGAGGTGATTTTGCTAACAATACTACGGAAAACTTAATACATGGATCTGATTCAAGAGAAACAGCTGAAATCGAAATAAAAAGATTCTTTGGTGAATTTTAACCAAAGAATCTTTTTTAATAAAAAAGAGACTACACCCCTGAGGGTAGTCTCCAAAAGAATAAAAAGGGGTTGGCTAGTGTGATACTAGCACCAATTCGCCTTTTCGGGAATTGGTAACGTTTATAATACTTATATTAGTGTTAAAAGTCAAGCAAAAAGAGTAAAAAAAGCAAAAAATATGATTAATTTGTGATAATGTCTTAAGTATTAACTTTGGAAAATGTCTCAAAATAATATATAATATGTCACCGAGGTGATGTATATGGGAAAGGTAGAATTAAGAATGAATGAATTAGAAAAAT
>JAQUEG010000134.1 GCA_028685275.1 Bacilli bacterium | reverse complement strand
TATTAACAGCCTTGGTTAATACACTTTGTAATTTATATCTTATATTATCTGGCATCATTAATAATTTTGCTTGAATTCCTTCTTGTACAATTGCATCTAAACTACGACCAAAGATTTCAGATTTCCAAATATGAGCTGGTGATGTTTCATAATCTTTCATTAAGTAATCAATTAATTCCTTACTTTGTAATTCAGAGCCAATAATTGGTTCAAAAGTGCTTTCAACATCAACTCTAATCATATGGATAGAAGGTGCAACTGCCTTTAATTTAACCCCATAACGACTTCCTTGTTTAATAATTTCTGGTGAATCTAATTTCATATCAGTAAGTGATGGTACTGCTACCCCATAACCAGTTTGTTTTACCATTTTTAAAGCACTTTTAATTTGATCATATTCCTGTTTAGCTTCATTATAATCTTGGAATAAACTTAATAATTCAGCGCGATTAGAAACATTAATACCAATAATATCTTTTAAGATCTCATTATATAAGTGATTTGGTGCATGTAATGAAATAGTAACTTCACCAGTTGCTGGGTCTACATCAGATAAATATGATTTACTAATATATTCACAATCATTAAAATGATTATTAATACCTTCAATATCCCTTAATTTATCAATTTCAACAACACTTTCTTTAATTTTATCAATATATAGTTTTTTCAACCAATGATCTGGATTTAAACAACCGATCCATTCAGGCATATTTACTTTAACATCTAAAACAGGGAATTCATATAAAGATTCTCTTAAAACAGTATACATTTCTTTTTCACTCATATTTTCAACACTAATCGGTAATACTGGCACAGAATGCGTATCTCTTAGTTTTTCCGCTAATCGTTCCGTTTCTGGTAACATCGGATGAGCAGAGTTTAAAAGTACAATAAATGGTTTACCAATTTCTTTTAATTCATTAATAACCGTTTCTTCTGCCTCCACATAATCATTACGACTAATTTCCCCAATTGAACCATCAGTTGTTACGACAATCCCAATCGTTGAATGATCCCGAATAACTTTTTCAGTACCAATTTCGGCCGCTTCAACAAAAGGTATTTGTTCTTCATACCATGGTGTTCTTACCATCCTTGGCCCATTTTCATCCTCATATCCTTTAGCAGCTGGAATTACATAACCAACGCAATCTACCAATCGCACATTGACACTAAAATCATCAATATCAATTTTAGTAGCGGTACTAGGGACAAATTTAGGTTCAGTAGTCATAATGGTTTTACCTTGTGCACTTTGTGGTAATTCATCTAAACAACGTTTTTTTTCAAAATCATCCATAATATTAGGTATGACAATTGTTTCCATAAACCTTTTAATAAAAGTAGACTTCCCAGTTCTAACTGCACCAACTACCCCTAAATATATATCACCACCAGTACGTTCACCTAGACTCTTAATAATATCTATTTTTTCCATTTAATCCCTACTTTCATATATTATTCATTTAAATGTATGATAAATGAACTTAATATATGAATAATATTCTACTTATTTTTTATCAATTAATATGTTCATCAACTAATTTATCAACATCTTTAGGGACATTATCATCAAGTACCGCTTTAATAATATTATCTTGTTGTTCCGTTGATAATTTACGACCAGTCATATTACTTAATTCATGAATTACTTCCTTTAAAGTTTTTTCATCTTTTAAATTATTATTTTGTAATTTAGATGCTAAATTCATGATTGCATCCTTATTAACATTAGTTTTTTTCTCTACCTTTTTAAAAAAATTATCATTTAACATATTTAGAACCTCCTTTTCTAATATATGTTGCATGATAATTTTGGTTATTTTTGTTCACCCCGGTTTTTAAATTGTAAAATAATTGGGGTACCTTTTAAATCAAAACTTTCGCGTAATTTATTTTCTAAATAACGTTCGTAAGAAAAATGAATTAAACGCTTATCATTAACTTGAAACGTTATTTTTGGTGGTCCATTATCAATTTGACTAACATAATATATTTTCAAATGTTTTCCTTTATATGATGGAGGTGGATTTAACTGGACAGCATCTTGAATTACTTGATTTAATAAACTAGTTTTTAATTGTTGCTTTGTATTTTGATTAGCAATAATAACTTGAGGCATTAAAGTATGAATTCTTTTTCTGGTTAAAGCCGAAAGAAAAACAATGGGCGCATAAGTAAGAAATTGAAATTGATTACGTATTTCCTTAGTATAATCTTTAATTGATGTATCTTTTACTGTATCCCATTTATTAACCACAATGATAATAGCTTTACCAGCCTCTAAAATGTAACCAGCAATATGTTTATCTTGTTCAATAATACCAGTTTCAGCATCAATTACTAATAAACAAACATCACTACGATCAATAGCTTTTAAAGCACGCAGTACACTATATTTTTCAATTTTTTCATATATTTTTCCTTTTTTACGAATACCAGCCGTATCAATGGCAATATATTCTTGATTATTATAAATAAAATGAGTATCAATTGCATCCCTAGTGGTTCCTTCTTCTTTTGATACAATTACTCGTTCTTCATTTAGTAAAGCATTTACTAAACTACTTTTGCCAACATTAGGGCGTCCGATAACACCAAATTTAATGATTTCTGGAAATTCTTTTGTTATTTTTATATCAGGAAAAAAGGAGATAATTTTATCCGTTAAAATGCTAATCCCTTCATTATGTTCACCACTAACCGGAATATAATTATCAAAACCTAATTGATAAAAATCATAAATATTATCTTGGGCTTGCTTATGATCCATTTTATTAATTGCCACAATAATTTGTTTATTACTTTTTCTTAATATTTCACTTACTTTATAATCATCAGTAGTAAGTCCTTCTTTGCCATCAACAATAAATACAATAATATCAGCTTCCGCAATTGCAATTTCAGCTTGAATTAAAATTTCTTTATTAATAAGTTCTTTCCCTACTTCAATACCACCAGTATCAATTAATTTAAAATGATAATCACCAATAA
>JAQUEG010000133.1 GCA_028685275.1 Bacilli bacterium | reverse complement strand
ATCGTATAACCTTGGTGAGCTAGTTGGAAAAAAAATTAATTCTTTAGTTTCTTCAATAATAATTGGTGATTTATGTGATACACCAATTAAATTCTTAGTTCCCGTGTGGCGCCCAGCATAGGAACTACCGAAATAACGACAACTATGCTCAATTATTTCCATTGGTGTCTTGTTTACAACAAATGTATTATTGCCTTCAATTATTTTTGAACGATAATTATCAATTGGAATAATTGCTAAAGTTTCTGTTGAAATTTCGTAAGACGTCACTATTTCACCCCCTAACCCGTCTTTTAATATATTTCTTGTTTAAGAAATACATTCCCTTATTTTAATCCCTTAAATAGAAAAAAATGTCGTTTTTTGTCTTAATCCAACATTTTTTAGTTTAATATTTTTTATTAATTTAATTTTTTATTTAATTCTTCTTCAGTCCATATTATTATCCCTAATGCTAAAGCTTTGTTATATTTAATACCAGGATTATCACCTAATATTAAAACATCGGTTTTTTTACTAACGCTTTCTGTTACAATTCCACCTAATAATTCAATTAAATTTTTTGTTTCCTCCCTAGAGCGTTTTAAAGTCCCAGTAATAACAAATTTTTTATTATTAATTTCAGGATGCTCTTTTGTTTTAGAACCTAAATAATTGACATTAAGTCCTAGTTCTTTCAATTCATTAATTAACATTAAATTTTCTTTTTTATTAAAATAATCAATAATATTATTAGAAATAATTGGCCCAATATCTGGAATTAAACTTAACTCTTCTCTCGTTGCTTGCATTAAATTATTAATATCATTATACTTTTTAGCTAGAATTTTAGCATTTTTTTGACCTACTTGCTTTATTCCTAAACCAAATAATAATTTTTCTAATGAATTATGCTTACTATTTTCAATGCTGTCTAATATATTATTGATTTTTTTCGAACCAAATCCTTCTAGTTCCATTAACTCCTCAGAATAATTTGTTAGTTTATAAATATCTGTGATTTTTTTGATATAACCAAAATTATAAAAATCTTCAATGATCCTGTCGCCAAGGCCTTCAATGTCCATTGCCTCTTTACTAACAAAATGAATTAACTCCTCAATTTTACGAGCATCACATTCATTATTAGTGCAAAAATAATCAATTTTACTAGCACTCGGTTTTAATAAAGAACCACACATGGGACATTTATTAATCATAACAAATTTTTGCTCGGAACCATCTCTTCTTGTTTTATCAACACGAAAAACTTCTGGAATAACATCACCAGCTTTTCGCACAATAACCATATCACCAATTTTTATATCTTTTTCTTTAATATAATTTTCATTATGAAGTGTCGCTCGACTAACTAATGAGCCACTAATTAACACAGGTTCTAAAATTGCATTAGGAGTAATTTGTCCAGTTCTTCCTACCGTAAAAATTATATCTTTTAATCTAGTAACTACTTCAATTGCTGGAAACTTATATGCAGTTGCCCATTTTGGATATTTACTAGTAAAGCCTACTTTTTCTTGATCTTTTATATTATTAAGTTTTATAACGATACCATCAATTTCATATGGTAAATCGTCACGTCCTTCAGCCCATTTAGTAATAAATTTTAATACATCACTAATATTATTAGCATAAGTTATATAAGGATTTATTTTAAACCCTAATTTTCGCATATATTTTAAAGCCTCTTCATGAGTTTTTAATCCATAATTTTGTGGATTCGGTAAATGATAGATAAAAGCATCCAACTTCCGAGAAGCAGTAATTTTAGAATCTAAATTACGAACACTACCAGCTGCAGCATTCCGAGGATTTTTAAATAATTCTAATCCTTCTTTTTCTCTTTTTGAATTGATTTCAGCAAATGTTTTTTTACTCATATATATTTCACCACGAACTTCAACATTTACCTTTTCTGTTAATATTAACGGGATACTTTTAATCGTTTTAACATTATTAGTAATATCTTCACCAACAACACCGTTACCACGAGTTGCCCCACGTATTAATTTACCATTTTCATAAGTTAAAGATACCGCCAAACCATCAATTTTTAATTCACATATATAATGTGGCATAATACCTATTTTGCGAATTCGTTCATCAAATTCCTTAATTTGCTCTTCGTTAAAAACATTACCTAAACTTAACATAGAAATTTGATGTTCAATTTTTTTAAATTGAGTTAAAACTTCACCACCTACTCGTATTGTTGGTGAATCTGGGTGTTTTAATAGGGGGTGTTTTTCTTCTAATTTAATTAATTCTTGTATTAAGCGATCATATTCTTGATCACTAACACTAGGATTATCTATAGTGTAATATTCATAATTATCCTGATTAATTATCCTAATTAATTCAGCGATCCTTGCTTTAATATCTTGCATAATTTCACATCCAATTTTTTAAATCATAATATTTTGTTTATCATTTATTAGACTCTGTTAGTTCTTTAATCACCTTTAATAAATCATTTTTTAATTCAGGGTGATCTAAAGCATAGTGTAAATTTGCTTTTAAATAACCAATTTTACTACCAGTATCAAAATAAATACCATCAAATTTACACGCATAAAAATCTTGGCTTTTCATTAATTCCTTCATCCCATCAGTAAACTGAATCTCATTACCAATGCCTGCTTTTAAATCTTTTAATACTGTAAAAATTTCTGGTTTAATAATATACCGTCCTAATCCAGCACTATTAGAAGGTGCTTCTCCTACCTTTGGTTTTTCGACAATTGTTTCAATCTTTCCTGTTTCTTCATTACTATACTTAATTATTCCATACTTATAAACAAGACTAGGATCGACTTCATTAACCCCTATTACATTACAATTAAATTTTTCATAAACATCAATTAATTGTTTAAGTACTGGTTTTTTATCTTTATAATACATTAAATCATCACCAAACATAACCGCAAATGGCTCATCACCAACAAAAGATTTTGCTAAATTAATGGCATGACCACTCCCTAATGGTTCTCCTTGTCTAAGAT
>JAQUEG010000132.1 GCA_028685275.1 Bacilli bacterium | reverse complement strand
CTTGCCCTCTTTAAAAGCGTCCACCATGGCCAAGAGGGTGCCGATGTTCTGCACGACGCAGCCAACGTCCATGGGCAGGCCGCCGGAAGGCACTTCTTTGCCGGTTATGGCGGTGATGAGCATTTTTTCGCCGCCCTGGGGATACTTTGTCTTGAGCAACTGCACCCTGATCTTCATACCCGCCCTCGTACGGGGGCTGGCGGCGATCGCTTTTTCCAGAAGGGGAACGGCGTGGACCTTGTTTTCCTCCACGGCGATCACTCCCTCGGGAGCGTTCACGATCTTCATGGTGATCGCCACGCCTTCGACCACATCGTCGGCGCGCTCGATCAGACTTCGCTCGTCTATGGTGAGAAAGGGTTCGCATTCGGCGCCGTTGGCGATAACCACGGCGATGGGCTTGGAGGGCGCCAGCTTGACATGGGCCGGGAATCCCGCCCCTCCCATTCCGACGATTCCCGCCGCCCTAACCCGGGCGAGGGCCTCTTCCTTGGAACAGGCGAAAGGATCGAGGGGAGGCATAAAATCCACCAGCTCTTCGGGCGCTAAAGCCGGCTGTCCTTCCGCCGGGGGCGGAAGCGCCTCGATTACGATGCAAGGGCCCTCGGAATTGTTCGATTGGGTTCTCGGCTCTATCTTTTTAACCACTCCGGCGATCGGGGCGTGGACGGGCACGGTCATCCGGCCCTCGGCGTCGGCGATCTTCTGCCCGCGCTTGACGTTATCCCCGACTTTTACCAGGGGCTGGAGCGGGGCGCCGAAGTGTTGATTGACGGGCACGACGACAAGCTTTACCTCTCGCAAACGCAGGATCGCTAGACCGCTGGACCGTTCTTTTCGCTCGGGCGGATGCGCTCCGCCTTTGAAGGTCTTTACTGCCATGGCGGAAAATGTCTCCTTTGCAGGTTAAATCCGCATTCAGCGAGCCTTTGCCCTCGACACGGGGTGTGGACTCGCTGAGTAAGGTGGGAAAACGATGAATTCTACTCCGATTTCTAAAAAACGGTCAAGCTCAGACTATCTGCGACCCCTGAACATGACCCGCACCTGTTTGTACAAACCTTCACCCTCGCTCTTGGTCTCGATATCCACGATATCGTTGAGGGTGGTGTGGACGATTCGCCGCTCGAAGGGGTTCATGGGCTCCAGCAGGAGGGACCTGCCGGTCCTGCGCACCTGTTCGGCGGATTCATAGGCGATCCTCACCAGGGACTCTTCCCGGCGAATCCTATAATTCTCCGAATCCAGGATAACCTTCACATCGTCCCTGCCCAGCTTTCCCGCGTAAACATTGGCCAGAAGCTGCAGGGCGTCTATATTCTTGCCCTTCTTGCCGATGATCATCGAGGTATTGTCCGTCTCCACCTTGAGCCCGAGTTTTTTATCTTCCCTGAAAAGAACCGTCACCTTCGAAGGATAGCCCATGGCGTCCACCACGGCCTTGGTCCAGGCGACGATTTTTTCCTCGAATTCATCCATGGGAATGCGCTCTTCGTCCGAAAGCAGCCTGCGCTCCTGTCCGGGGCCCTCGTTCCCGGCGCCATCCCGAATTCCGCTTCCGGAAGAATCCTCGCCCGCGGCTTTTTTCACCGCCTCCGGGCTCGCGTCGGAATTCGTATGAACCCTTATCTTTACCTTGCCCTTCTTGAACAGACCACCGGAAAGCGACTCGAGAATCTCCACATCGAACTCGTCGGCCTCCAGCCCCAGCTGGGTGGCGGCGAGCTGGATAGCCTCGCGCTCGGTTTTTCCTTCAAATTCATATACCATCACTATCTCCTAAAAAAGTGAAACGTACCTGCGTAGGGGCGGCGCCGCGAAGCTCCCCGGGGAGCTTCGCGGCGCCGGTGTCTTCAGCGTTTGCCGCCGGCCTTCTTCCCGGAAGATGCCTCGCCCTTGTCCCCCTTGGAGGAGCCAGGTTTCCGCGTCGAAGCGGAAGACTTGCCATCCATACCCGCGGCTTTTTTCTCAAGCCAGTTTTTAACCTTTTCGCCGAGGTCGTCCTGGGTCGCGGATTCGCCGCTGGCCCGGACGCTGGTCCTTCCGGCGTTCCTCATGGGGCCGGAAGCCGGAGCGGGGGCTTTTGCCGGAGTCAGCTTGTGCTTCTTCAGAAGATCCTTGATCACCACCTGTTGGGCTATGGTCAGGAGATTGCTGACGATCCAGTAAAGCAGAAGCCCGGAGGGAACATCGTAGAGAATGAAGAAGAACATGATGGGCATTCCGTACATCATCAACTTCATTTGGCCGGCGTTCTGCCCGCCCTGGGGGCTCTGGGTGAACTTGCCATACAAAAGCTGACTGGCCAGGTAAATGATGGGCAAGGCCCGCAAATCGTTCCATCCGAGGATGGGAAGACGGAACGAGCCGAAATTCACGATGCTTTCCGGAAGGGAAAGGTCGTTGATCCACCCGGCTATGAAACTGGCGCCCCGTAAGTCGAAGTGATTGTTGAAGAGATTGTACATGGCGATGAAAAGGGGAAACTGAATGAGCATGGGCAGACAGCCCGACATGGGGTTGTAGTTTTCCCGCTTGTAGAATTCCGCCATCTCCTGGTTGAGTTTCTGGGGATTGCCCTTGTACTTCGCCTGCAGCTCCTGGAGCTTGGGCTGGAGTTCCTGCATCCTCGCCGTGGACATCGAACTCTTTTTCGTGAGGGGATAGAACAGGACCTTGATGAAAATCGTCACCAAGATGATCGCCACTCCGTAGTTGGGAATGAGCTTGTAGAAAATGTGAAGCATGAACTTCAGGATCGTTTCGAGCCATCCTAAAAGGTTGGAGCGCTCGACCACGTCCTCAAGCCTCATGGACGAAAGCCCGAAGCTGTTCTTGTCCGCGTATTCGTATTTCGCCAGGGAAGCGTTCGTCCTGGGGCCGAAATAGAAGTAGTATTTGTCGGTCTGGGCCGAGGATGAGAAGGCCGGCCTGGACAGATACATGGTATTGGTCTGCTTTATGAGGGGATCCTGGCCCTGAAGATAGCTGAACGAGGCGAAG
>JAQUEG010000131.1 GCA_028685275.1 Bacilli bacterium | reverse complement strand
ATTCTTTATTTCGGATATTAAACACTAAATCAATTTTGGTAGCATTATTCAATTTATTAGTTACTTCAAAATAATTCATTGAACCTATATTATTAATTGGTGTTTTATTTTTAATACTAACATTATATCGTTTATCAGCAATAGTATATCTAATTGAACCAAATTTATTAACAAAATCCATAAAATTTTTAATTGGTTTATATTTAATAGTTTTATCAAAATTAAAAATTGGTTCGAATGCTAATATTGTTTTTTGTTCACGATCAAAAATATCTAACATAATAACACGCGTTTCTTCTGTACATACATTTTGAATACAAATTCTAGCTAAATAATCAAAACTGTCAGCAATGTCTATTCCTTTTATTGTTAAAATGCTATTTTCTAAAAACGAGCTAACAAAATTTAATTCTTCATCAATATTAGCAATATTAATTGTTTCTTTTTTATCTAATGATATCGGCACTAATTGTACCTTTTTATATTTTGCTTCTAAACCTTTTGGACTAAAATATAAAGTTTCAGTCCATCTTAATAACATTTCTTTATTAATTTCATTTTTATTAATTTCATATATAAGAATATAACTTTTTGTTTCACCACCACTTATTTTTTGATCAAAGTATCCAACTCCTAAATCTACAAAAGAATCATATTTTTCTGTTGACGGAAAATATTGTTTATTATTAACAAATAATATAACATCATTTAAAGAAATAGTGCGATTAACATTATTTTGATTTTTTACAGTCATATCTACCACTAAAAATTGTTTGTTTTTAGCACTGATTTCATTCCCACGATAATTAATTGTAGTATAATAACTATTATTTACTTGTACAATAAAATCATTAACCTTAAACATTTCTTGTTGATTATATATACGATTATAAACATAAAAATTTAAAAACAAAAATACTGCTAAAGTTATAACAGTAACCACACTAAATAATGTAAGAACAAATATATTTTCAATAATAAAATAACGAAATTCACGCCTTTGCTTTCTAACACCACGAGCAATATCTGTAGCATCAACTCCAACCGTTAATTCGAATTCTTCATTATCAGTTATATCGACTTCCAATTGTGCTAAATCAGAACCGAAATTAAATTTTCTTATATTAAAACCTAAACCCCGAATAAGAACGAATATTAATATAATTATTTGAATAATATATGTCGTAAAAATAATATCCCGTAACACACGTGTAGTTTGTGGATTAAGACCTCTTATTTCTAATATAGTTAAATAATTATGAACTTGAAAAAAGACAATAATTAAAACTAAATAAAAAATAATCATAAATAAGTAAAGAAAAATTGGTTTCTTTTTTTGACGCATTAAAATAAGAATACTAACAACTACAATAATAATTAATATAATAATTATATACATATAAATATTTATATATGAAATTGCTAATTTACCTGTATATTCATAAACCCGCTCTTCTATATATTCATTAAAAAATGCTAATATATGATTACATTTATAAGTAATATATATCATTAAAATAGTTAAAATAAGATGTATTTTTTTAAAATTTTTAATGAGGAATGCATATGGTTTTCTTAAAATCATAAATATCGCCCCTTATTTGTTCTCTATATAAATATCATAAATATTATTTTGATTAAAGTGAAATTCAGGATATTTTACTAATGGCAGTAACCCTGTTTGATCTTGATACATATATAAAGTATCATCACTTAAAAAATAAATACTATCATTTACATATTTAACACTATTTAAATTAGGTGCCCTAAATAATAATGTTAACATATTAATATTTTGTTTATCACAACGATATACTGCAATCTCATTATTTTCTTTTATATATAAATAATAATACCCATCTGTATCACCTAACACTTCATTAATTTGAAAAGCATTATATTGTTTAAATTTATCAGGTATTGATTGCTCATACCCAAAAACTAACTCTTCGTTAACTATTTCATAAATTGAGCGTTCCTCCCATTTACCATTATAATAATAACGACCTTTTATATTTTTATCACCAACAATACTAATTTTTCTTTGATTTATATCAACTTCATATTGTACATGATTGCGTTTATCAACTATGTATATATAATTATTAACCACACCTTGTAAAAAAGCATCTGTTGATATTTGATAATTTGATTCAATAGGTATAGAAGAAGAAGTTAATATATTATTAATAATTATAGTGTCAAAAAAACCTGCTCCAGAATAATCCGGTACTACATAATATTGATCAGTAAGAACAGCCAAACTATTATTATAAACATCCTTTTTAATTAAATCTTTTTTCCTTTTATGTTTACTACTTATATTATAAAACCCTTTATAATGCCATATAATAATATTTTGATTAGTTAATAAATGTTGTTCAAATATATTTAATTGTTCATATTTTTCAGTTTCCATATTAATCTTTTGCCAAGCGGGGTGACTATATCCTTCTTCTTTTAAATCTTCAATAAATTCATCTAATTGATTATCAGTTTGGCGAAGATTAGCATAATTAACTTGTTTATCTTTTACCCGACATAATAAGTCTAATTGATTATTATGTTCTTTAAAAATAGGATAAACACAAAATAAATCCTTTTTATTATATATTTTAATATCTTTAATAAAATTTTGGATCCCTCGGTAATCTCCTATTAATTTAAAGGAAAATAACATTTCATCTTCATCATTATTTAATATTTCATAATAATAACTATTAATATCATAATCTTTGTTATTATTAGTTTTATAGCGATTATTATAAACTTCTTTAATTTCGTAATATTTATCATTTGCTTTTATGCGATAATTAATGACAAAACCACCAAGTAAATTATTATAAAGAATTTGACCAATAATATACATAATAAATAATACTATTATAATACCTAACATTTTTTTCAATATAATCACCTTGTATAATATAGTCAGTTCTTAAATGAACTAGATTATATTATATCCTTTCATTAAAATTTGATATAATATTTTCTGACACTGTGGACTTTTTTGACTCACCTTATAGCTTTGACTAT